>DAHVAI010000482.1 GCA_027314685.1 Nitrososphaerota archaeon
AATGTTTCCAGGCCTACCGCGATAGAAGGAGAGGAAGGGAAAATGCTGATTCCTCAGGACAGCTTGATTGAGGTGATCGAGCTTCTCGAACGCATGTTGGCCCAGTCTGGAAACGAGGGCAAGTTTGCGCTGGTGTTTGACAACCTTTCAGATAGAGTCATTTCTGTTGGCTTGGAACGAACTTACAAATCACTGAAAGAAATGTTCGCCATTCTTGGCGACAGAAACGTAACGGTGTTGTTCCTTGTACACCCTGGAACTCTTGACCGTAAGGCCTTGAACATAATCAGAAGCCTATTCACGATCATCTTGGAATCGAAACGCGACAGGCTGACAATAATGAAAGAGTGAGAATTCCACTTTTGAATTTCTGCTAAGGGTAAAAGCGCTTCAGTGATCTCCAGGCACTCACCCTCTCAAGAAGATATGCCCCACTTTCAACATTCCTTCCTAGGACAGCGTCCTCCATAAAGTCACCCAGTCTTGCTGGGAGCAGGGGATCTGAAATGCGATGTTCCTCACCCTCGTATACGAGGAGTGTTTTCGAAGGGCTGGCTAGGCTGTTGAACAAGTTATACGTGTGCTCGATAGGGCTAAGTGGGTCATTCGAGCCGGCCGCAATCAAGACTGGCTTGTCGAGTATCTTTTCGCCTACTCCATCAAGCGTGAGCGAAGGCCGGTAATTGTTGTCAAATTCATCTTCGTCAAAGATTCCAGTCATGTACATGTGTCTTGCCTTGAATGATGGAAGTGTTCCATTGAATATGGTCTCCATCCGAGGTTCGTGGCAAACGTTTGTAAAAGTCCCGGCAAAGTACCTCGAATCATAGGCCATTATCCTCGGTCCCCAGTAGGATCCGAAACTCGCTGCATAGATGCCAATCCTCTTTCTATCGATATACGCGTCTTTTGGATTATTTGTCATTAGATAATCCATTACCGCCTTGCCAGCTCGATCAAAGTTATCCTTTGTGAGTTTCAAACCTCGAGCTAAGGTCTCGCCCTGACCTGGCCCGTCCACCGCAAATACGGCGAAGCCCCTTTCAAGGAATTTGTCGTTGTATGTGCGTACTACCTCCTCCTTGAAGGTGTCCATGCCTGGTAAAGCTACCACGCACGGATACGTAGACCTAGTCGAACGACTTTCTGTAAAATTACCTGCGGGTTTTACTTGGTTGGGTGGAAGGTGAAGATACCCGTAGAGCTTCTTACCTTCGAATGATATCTCAATCCGTTCCATATGATGGTTGGAGAATTGCGCATACTTTTGATAGCATTCAAGGATCTTTGATGTAAGCTCTTCCATCTTTGGATCGTCATCGTCCCAGATTGGCCACCTGGCACAACCATACATTATCGCAGCTGCGAAATAATTGTCCCTTGCAGTGACTGAATGGCCCTTCGATTCAGCGTCTTTTGCGTGATATTCACGATTGGAAGCTATTTTGGCGCATTCCCTGGAGATGTCTTCAATTTTCTTCACACGCGATTTGAGCTCGCGCGCCTCTTCCATGATGTCAGATCCAATAGCCTCGTAGCCTCTTGGTAATGTTCCGCCAGTAAACGGCTCTACTCCAATCAATGCAATAGCGTAATCAAACATCCACTTTTGTGAAGACCACCGGTATGTCTTTGGACTGGCCAAACTTAACACTAGCGCGTTAGCGCACGTGGGTCTCTATAAAAAATCTTTGAGGCCATTTTGCAATACGAGAGCGTATTTCTCAAGGCTGTCTGCAGTATGAAATCTACGCTAGTTCGCAATCGATGGTTAATGATATCTTTGGTTATCAAGTAGATCTTGCAGGTGCGTGTTGACTTGCTCCGCTATCATTACGCTACACGTTATCTTCGTGCATCCAGCCAAGCATTCTTTCTTTTCCTGATGGAGTAGGAGCGCCTCAATGGACGGCAACGCCATCTCAGACGAGAAAGATAG
>DAHVAI010000483.1 GCA_027314685.1 Nitrososphaerota archaeon
TAAGACAGCAACCAATCTTCCATCAGCTGAGCCATAGCAGGGTGAGGTGCATCGTTTGCAATTGCACCACCAAGTGGGATATACAGCTGTGGCGAGAAGGTCACGAGTTTTACATTCTGCCCACTTTGGATAGCATTTAGATAGTCGCCGTAAAGACAGAGGCACATTCCCGCTGTTCCCGATTCGACATCAGAGAGTGCCTGCTTACCATTAGTTGTAAGGATGGCGTTAGCCGCAATCTGTTTCATCAACGTATTCCACGAGCCAGAAGCGTTCCCTTGAGTCTTATAGAGATAGTAGAATGCCGCCGCTGGTTCACCAATTGCCCATGGCGTAGTCATAGCAACTTGGCCCTTGTAGATCGGGTTTGCGAGGTCTGCCCAGCTTGTCGGCGGTGTTGTGATTATTGATGGATTGTAAATGATGACATCAGGAATCACTGTGACGGTTACCCAGTTAGAGGTGTAGGCATCTGAAGTGAAGTTGTCCCAAGTCAACATTGGGCTTGAGTAGTTGGCAATTGCACCTCCTTGTATCATCGATTCGATAAAGCCAGTGTTTGAGAGAATGAAGTCAGCGGTTACATCGTGTGCCTGATAAGCTGAGATGACCTGGGTCACAATGTTCCCATTCAGAGAAACGAATTGTAGTTTTCCGTTTGCCCATGGGAAGGCATTATAGAATGCAGGAGCCACAGTTGACACCCAGTCAGATTCATCAATTGTAGAGTATATCGTGAAACACGTCGAGACATTAGCGCACTCTGCCTGTGCTGCTGCAACTTCAGAATTTGAAACTGTACTTGTTACAGTGGATGTAACAGTAGAAGTGGCAGACCCTCCACCTCCGCTATTGACTGTTGTTGTAATTGTATGTGTCAAACCCGAGGACATCGATGAGGTCACTGCATAAGTACCGCCAATCCCTACGACCAAGGCTACGATTACTGCGATCACACTTACAGTCGTGCTCATTCCAGACTTTTTCAACAATATATTCTTCATAATAAAGCGCCCAAGGTGGGCGCAACGCTCGACGTATTTATGGATTCGTAAGATGGCCCTTGATTCAGCTAGTACGCAACCTTTTCCAGAGTACATCATATCTTGGAAGAGTCGCGATCTTCTTTGAAAATTTCCGGATATTTGTCCAGAATCCTGCGACGCACTTCAGGTGTGACCTTGATCACCTGTGGAAATGAAGCCAGTTTATGATACGGCCTGCAGGAATTGATTATGGCGCGATTGGTAGTGAAATCTCCCTCAGCCGCTCTTTCAGGTTCAAGCAGTGGATCGACCGGACTGTCCCACGTTCCCTTTATCACGTCAATGCCTGTGAGCGGATCGCAACGCGTTGCAATCGACCAGACAACATCGGAGATGTTGGAGGGGTCAATATCGTCATCAACTACCACAACATACCTGCCGGCGTACGCACCGGCCCTGCATGCTGCCGCCGCTAGTCCTGCCTGTTTTGCATGGCCAGGATACCGCTGTTTTATTGAGACTACCACGAAGAAGCCAGGTACTCCGCCAGTCCCACCTTCATTAGCGCACCAAACACCCTTCACGTCAGGCATGTGCTGCTCTATCTCTCGCCAAAGTGCAGCCGAGGTCACGACGTTTACGGCAAGGACTTCTGGATATGGAGGCTTGAGCGGTGGACTACCAAGTATGATCGGATCATTCCTGTAGTAGATTCGCTTAATCTCAACAATGGGGACTCTTTTTTCTCCGGTAATGTAGCCCGGCCATTCGCCAAATGGTCCGTCCATAACGGATTTTTGTGATACAGGTACTAGTTCGCCTTCGATTGCAATCTCTGCTGTTGCGGGTATTGGGAGTCCGGTTTTCTCACCGATGATGTACTCGACCGGTTTTCCCTGCAACCCACCAGCAAAGTCAAAAACAGATTCTCCTGCGGCGGTAAGGAAGTATCCCCCAGAAACAAAGAATGTTGGCTCCTGTCCTAGGCAGATTATAATCGGACAGTTCTTTCCTTTTTCCCAATAAAGTTTCCTTATGATGTCGCCGTGCTTTCCTGGAGCAATGTTTATGCTGACCTCGTTCTTTTTACCTATCGTCATGACTCGGTAGGTACCGACATTCACCCAGCCTAAGTCTGGATGCCTTGTTATCACCGAGCATCCTGTACCAATGAAGTTACCTCCATCAAGATGTCCCCATTTGGCTGCAGGAAATTTGCCGATGTCGATCTCGTCGCCATCCATGACATTCTCCATGACTGGTCCATGAGATACTTGCTTTGGTTTGATTGGAGCGAACTCAGACCGTCTTTGCTTCCACGCCTTTACGAGCTCTATACCTCTTAGATTTTCGTCAAGTCCAAGCACTCTCGCGGTCCTGGCTTGAGTGTTGAATAGATTAGTGACTATTCGAAATCCTGGTTTGAATCCGGTTATCTCGTCGAACAGCAACATTGACGGATTTGGAAGGGCGGCGACCATCTCAGTCATTCCTCCAATCTCCAGATTGGGATCTGTGCCCTTTACGACATGCAAGCTGTTCTCTTTCTTTGCATCATTGATGAATTCTCTAATATCAGCAAATGGAAATGGCATATTGATCTGCTAACCTTTTTGCATTGCCAGTCGCATCCGCGCACGTATTATTCATTTTGTCTCCAAACATCGTTTGAGTAAGCCCGGGCGTACTTTTTCGCCCCCGGCTCCAAGAAACGTCTCAGTCTAGGAAAACTCATTCCGAATGCTAATAAATGCTGGATAACGACTTTTTTCTGAAATGGACGTTTCTAGATTTAATTGGTGTCTCAGGAATAACGATGCTGATGCACGCAGTTATGCAGCCGCTGCAAAACTCGCAGAGGATTTAGGATACGCAGGAATGTACTCAGTTGAGGGTACCTCCAGAGCTTCGCTTCCACATATGTTAACTGGAAACGTGAGATCCGCGTTTGTTAATTCGGCCGCTGCAATTTTGAGTACGAATAGAATCAATATTGGTACTAGCATCATCAGTATGTATTCACGTACGCCACTTGCTGTCGCAATGGAATCGATGACACTCAACGAGATGTCAGGAGGTCGTTTTGTTCTTGGAGTGGGGACAGGAGGGCCGTGGCTGGTTCAGAATGGTTACGGATATCCTCTTGACAGGCCTGCTACGAGGATGAAGGAATTCCTCAAGATTTTCAAATCAGCAAGCTCAGGCGATGAGACTAAACTCGATGGAGAATTCTTCAAGGTCAGTACGATCAAGCTCAACAAAATTTCTCCACGCCCCAAAGTCCTGATGGCGGGGATCAACCCGTCAGTATTGAGAATTGGTGGCGCGCTGGCAGACGGTGTGATTCTCAATATGTACCCTTTGAAAGCTCTTCCGTTTGCTCGCCAGTACATCAATGAGGGAGCTGAAAAGGCAGGTAGAGATCCCAAAGAAGTGGAGCTCTATGTGCTCGCATCACTAGGAACTTCTGAGAATGAGAACGTCTTGAACCAGCTGAAGGTTGGGATCGCTTTCTATTGCGGTATCGAGACCCACCACAAGTTTCTGGAATATGCTGGTCTGGGCGATGCGGCTAGAAGAATTCACGACATATGGCTGAAGCAAGGTCCTGATATAGCGGCGGCAAACATGACGCAAGACTTGGTGGACGAGCTAACCTTAGGATATACGCCATCTGTCATCGCAAAGAGAAGCAAACAGTTCCTAGATGCAAATGCTTACCCGCTACTCTATCCTCACTACCAGAAGGAGAAGGGTATCGGCGAGGTCTTGGAGCTGATGCACCAGCTCAAGGCTGCAAGTTAGACTGGCTCTCCCCTAAGAGAGCCTAGAACTTTTTCTGCCGTAAATGGGATCGAGTTAATTCTCTTTCTCGTAGCGTTACACACAGCGTTGGTGATCGCAACGGGCACTACCGCTAGCGCAATCTCACCCAGCCCCCTAACGCCGAGTTCGAATCCTTCAACTGGGTTCTGAAGCACTATTGATTTCACTATTGGAATATCTGATGCCATCGGAACCTTGTAGTCCTTGTTGTCAGGATTGATTATCTTTCCCTCGGAAACAACTAGCTCTTCAGTCAGAGCTGTACCTATTGCTTGGGAAACACAACCTTCAATCTGTCCCTCGACGAGTTTCGGATTCAAAATAATCCCAGCATCCGTCGCCACTGTAATTCTGGATAGTTTGACGCGCCCCGTCTCCGAATCAACGGCCACTTCAGCACTAGCAGCAACGGGGGTGTAGTATGCAACGGTCTTGTCTGTGTTCGACTTGCCAGTAATGGGGTCTATGCTACCCGTCTTTACAAAAAAGACTCCTTTTCCTATAAACTCCCCTATTTCTTCTACATACGCGCCTCCGGAAGGACCATGTTTGAAAAGATCCCTGATTGCAACTAACTGTTTGCGGGTCGAGGCTTCACAGACGTACTCGTTTCGCACTTCA
>DAHVAI010000484.1 GCA_027314685.1 Nitrososphaerota archaeon
AAAGAATGGTTTCAGAGATGCTTGGCGTTGGAAAGTCAAGGGTGCGACTTGATCCCGAAGCCTCAGAGCACCTACAGGATGCGATAACAAGAGAAAGCGTCAGGGGTTGGCTGTCTGCTGGCTTCATCTGGGTTGAACCAAAGAAAGGAATCTCTAGAGGAAGATTGCGCGTTCGTAGAATCAAAAGAAAACAGAGGGGTATGGGGCAGGGTTCAAAGAAAGGAGCTTGGGGTTCGCGAGTTGGAAAAAAACGCCTCTGGATAAATCAGGTTAGGATGCTTCGACATATTCTGAAAGTAAAGAGAGACAGAGGAGACATTTCAAAGCAGGACTTCAAGAAGCTGTATCTGCAGGTCAAAGGGGCTCAGATACGCACTCGCAAGCGACTGGATGAGGAACTAGGCAAGGTTTCAAGGAGATAGACATGACAATGGCCGCGAATCACTACGTTCACATTTTCCGAAGACGGCGAGAGGGTAAGACAGATTATCGCAAGCGACGTGGAATGATATTTGGCAGAACGCCGTTTCTGGCAGTAAGGATCTCGGGGCGCTACATATATGCCCAAATATTGAAGCCTGCTCCTCAGGGAGACCTGACTCTTTGTTCTGCATCTTCACGAAATTTAACAAAGTTCGGTTGGAAGGGTTCTGCAAAGAATCTTCCGAGCGCCTTTCTCACTGGTTATCATTTAGGCAGAATTGCTAAAGGAAAAAAGGTAAGTGATGTGATTCTCTACTCGGGTGTAGGAAGGTTCGTACATGGCTCAAGGATTGCTTCTGTGATAAAAGGTGCAAAAGAAGCTGGGCTTGATATATCAGTCGGAGAGAATGTTCTGCCAGAAGATGATAGGGTCAAGGGACAACACGTGGAAGAATACGCCAAGAAGCTCGAAACAGAAGACAAGCAGAAATTCGATAAGACATTTTCAAGAATCATAGCCAATGGCGCCAACCCAACAAACTATTCGTCTGATTTCGATAAGGTCAAAGTTGCTATCGACAAGGGAGCAAAGAGCTAGAGGGTATTATAATGTCAGAAAGTCAGACTAATCAAACAAGCCAGACGCCGACGATAACTCCTGCACCCCGCGAAGAAAGGAGGCGGGAACGTGAGCAAGCACCATGGTCGCCGAAAACTAGGCTGGGGGTGCTGGTCGCGACTGGAAAGATAACCTCCATGGAAGAAATATTTGAATCAGGTCAACGTGTCAAGGAAGCTGACATCGTAAAGAAACTCATACCTGATATGAAGTCCAATGTGGTGAGTGTTGGCATAGTCCAGAAGCAAACAGACGCTGGCGAAATTACCAAGTTTGCGGCTGTTGTGGCAGTAGGAAACGAATCTGGCTGGTTCGGCGTGGGGCGGGGAAAAGCGGTTCAGATGAGGAGCGCCATCGACAAAGCTACGAGTGACGCATACCTCAATATCATACCTGTGAAGCTAGGCTGTGGCAGTTGGGAGTGCCGGTGTGGAAGATACCATTCCGTTCCATTCAGAATAAGTGGAAAAGGAGGAAGCGTTAGAGTCGAAATAATACCCGGTCCTCGCGGACTCGGTCTTGTTGCTGGTGAAACTGTAAGAAACCTTCTGGCTCTCGCAGGGGTCAAGGATGCTTGGACCAGAACCTATGGCTCTACTAACACGATGTCATCCATTGCAAACGCAGTTTACGATGCTCTGAAGAAGATCCATGGAATAAGCGTAGTGAGGTAGTAGAGATTGAGTAGTGAAGTTAAGAAGATCAAGGGTAGTTCGGCTACAAAAAGTGGAAGCTTGCTTGTTGTCAATATGAGAGGTTTGGTTAACACAAGAACACCGGTCAAGACAACGCTGGAACAGCTCTACATAGCACGCAGATTTAATGCCACTATCGTCCCGGACACTGAGGCATATCGCGGAATGCTCAGACTATCAAAAGAACATGTTGCGTGGTGCAAAATCACAGCTGATGTTGCTGAGAAGCTGCTTTCAAAAAGATCTGAAAAATCAACAGGCGTAAGATATCTGGAAGCTGACCTAAAAAACTCAAAGGAATTCAATTCTTTTGGCGAGCTTGCCAAAGCACTAGAATTAGGCAATGTCAACTTGAGTCATCTCGATTTAATGCGCCCATTCTTTAGACTTAATCCTCCAAAGGGCGGTTTCAGAAAATCAACGAGGAGGCAGCATAGCGACAACGGAATTCTGGGTCACAACGAAGACCTCACAAGATATGTGGAGAAAATGCTCTGAATGGGTGAAGAGTAATGGCAACGAGATTAAGAAAAGTCAGACGGTACCGTGGATCAAGGACTCATGGATGGGGTCAGATTGGTCAACATAGGCGAACGGGGGCAAAAGGTGGATCTGGAATGGCTGGATTGCACAAGCACAAGTGGAGTTACACGGTAAAGTATGCGCCGGATCACTTTGGATCCAACAAGTGGCATCCTCCGAACCAGATCAAAACTGAGCGTTGGATTAACCTTAATCAGCTCGAAGCGCTGGCTGGTAATGGCAAAGAACTAGATCTATCGGCATTGGGATTTGATAAGCTTCTCGGCAAGGGTAATGTGAGTACTGCCTTTAAGGTAAAGGTTCCTCGCGCTTCGAGCTCGGCTATCGAGAAGATCAAAGCCGCGGGAGGTTCTATAGATGTTCTCGAGCCAACTGAGACAGAAAGCACCAAAAGAGATGGGTCAAAAGCGCCTGAGAAGCCCACGCAGAAAAAATAAATTAGCTTAAATTCCGTACTTTGATGACTATCTTCGGGTCCGCTGAAGTATCAGACAATAGACAAGTGGAATAGATCGGCATGGGAGCGGTAAAAAATTTCGTAAAGAGCGCAGCGACAGTGCTGCCTGAAATTCGAAAGCCGATTCGTAAGCCTTCACTAAATGAAAAACTCATGTGGACAGGGATTGCTCTAATTGTTTATTTCGTGATGGCTGTCACCCCTCTTACTGGTACTCAAATAGGTGGCCAGAGTCAATTCTCTTACTCCAACATAATTTTCGCATCGCAGCAAGGTACTCTTATGACACTTGGTATTGGCCCTATCGTAACAGCTGGTCTTATTCTCCAGCTTTTAGCTGGATCTGAAATAGTCCGAGTTGACTTTCAAAATCCTGATGATAGATCAATATTCACTTCGGCGACAAAACTTCTCACGATGATAGTGATAGTAGTCGAAGCTTCTGCCTATCTGATAGGTGGGTTATTCGGAACTATTTCACCAGCTGCTTCGATCGCCATATTCTTTGAGTTATTCGCGGCTTCGGTAATTGTCATGCTTCTGGATGAGCTGGTTCAGAAGGGATGGGGGATCGGTAGTGGCATAAGTCTCTTCATTTTGGCAGGAGTTGCTCAGAGAATGATGTGGGATATATTCAGCCCACTCAGCGTTCCTGTAAGCGGAACTGGGCAAAATTCAGTTACTGCAATCTATGGTAGCATCCCGGCATT
>DAHVAI010000485.1 GCA_027314685.1 Nitrososphaerota archaeon
TAACTTTTGAAGTTACTTGTAGAGTAACTTGGTTTCGAAGTTACTCCGGGAGTAACTTTGATGTTACTCTATGAGTAACTCTAGTTAAGCAATATCTGCAACTGTCGATTTGATTATCGTACAGGAAAAAATGCGGATAGGGGATTGGCATAACGCTCTAAACAAACTAGTGATTGCTTGCGCCCAGTTTGACTGGGATAAGTCCCACATTTTGTCTCACCTGTTCGGAGATTGCCTGCGATGTTTGAAGGCAGGGTATTTTCGCTAAAGTGTCTAGCTCTTCTGGTTGGCAAGTGTTTTCAAATAGACTTTAATCCCTAGAACGAAAGTTTCGCGTGATACACCAGCTAATTGGCAAAATCTTCATACCCTCTAGTTGTAATGGTAATCACTTCAATTGCTTACTTTATGATTCCATTCGACGGTAGCGCGGTCAACGTTGCGCTACCTTACATCGCTCATTCTCTCCATGCATCTCTATCCACGCTGATCTGGATTCCTACAGTTTACCTTCTAGTTTTCGCCACGCTAGAGACTACAATGGGAAGATTAGGTGACATTCGCGGGAAACGAAACCTGTTCATCATCACTCTAGTTATTTTTACCATTGGTTCGCTGTTCGCAGGCCTATCAGCTTCGATCGGACAGCTAATCCTAGCTCGAATTCTCCAGGGATTGGGCGGAGCCGGAATGGATGCAATTGGTCTGTCCATTATCGCTGGAGCTTTTCCTGAAGGTAGGCGAGGTAGGGCGTTCGGACTGAACTCGATGGTGGTCTACATTGGCCTTACGTCGGGCCCCGCGTTAGGAGGGTTGCTTGTGCAATACTTGGGATGGAGATCTCTATTCTACGTCAACATTCCAATAGGTATTGCCGCAGTCATATTGTCCATCCTATTCATCCAGAAGGATGCGACCGAAGTAAAATCGCGCCAGCAATTCGACGTCTTAGGCGCAGTCACCCTAGCTGGGTTTCTGATAACTGTTCTACTAATACTGAACGGTCATGATTTTGCGCTCCCCGAGATCGGCAATATCTTGCTCTACACTACTTGCACATTATTCATCATCGGATTCATCTACGTGGAAATGAAAGTGTCTCAAGCTCCTCTACTCGACCTCCACCTTTTTACAAGAAACCGTCTTTTCGCTGGAGGTTCTGCGACGTCTCTAATGAATTACCTGACTGTGTTCGGCACACTCTTTGTTCTCTCTGTTTATCTTCAGAGCATCCTTGGATTTTCACCTCTAGAAGCAGGGCTAATCCTCCTGCCTCAACCAATTTTCATGGCAATTTCAGCGCCAATAGCTGGAGCTCTGTCTGATAGAATATCAGCCCAGGTCTTGAGTTCAATCGGGATGGGGCTAAAGACAATTGCTTTCTTGTTCCTCGCAACGCTAGGTACAAATTCTTCCATTGCGTCAATTGCGATTCCCTTGGTCGTGGTCGGCATTGGACATGGATTCTTTTCATCACCAAACCTCAATTCGGTGATGGGATCAGTGACCGCAGAAAAATTTGGTATTGCGTCTGGAACCATGGGTACGATAAGGCAGTCCGGTCAGTCGATCGGAATTGCAGTGCTCGGAGGAATTGTCGCGTCACACCTACCCATAGGATCTTTGAACATCTTCGCTTCCGCCATTGTTCTAAAGGGGGTACTTGCTCTGGACTTTGTCTCGGGCGTGAGAATCGCATTCCTCACGGCAGCGGTGATTTGCGGGATCGGAATTTTCACTTCACTTATGCGAGGAAAGCAGAAAGGCACTGGAACGTAGCTTTTAGTCACGCCTCTGCTACAACGCCCCAATTCACTTATTATGTTACCATCAGCCTGCCATATCAGTAAGAATTGAAGACCTATTTCTTTCACTTGATGCCTTGGCCCTATCTGGAGGAGCGGCTCACTTGGCCGTATCCCAATTCGCTGTTTGACCCTGTAATAGGACAGAAGTTATACGGCGAATACATGGATGAGTTGGTACTAGCTGATGAACTTGGATACGATGCGATCTGCTTTAACGAGCACCACTTTACCGCCTATGGCCTCATGCCCTCTCCAAACCTGATGGCTGCCGCTCTAGCTGTGAAGACTAGACGAGTGAAACTTGCGATATTCGGAAATGCAATCCCACTAAGAGGGCAACCACTACGGGTGGCGGAAGAGATTGCGATGCTAGACCTTCTAAGTGGCGGGAGAATAATCTGCGGTTTCGTGCGCGGATTGCCACAGGAATACATCGCGTACAACATTAACCTTGCGGAATCGCGCGCCAGGTTCCAAGAGGCGTGGGATTTCATCGTAAAGGCATGGACCACGAGCGAGCCGTTTGAGTGGGAAGGTAAGTTTTGGAAGTACAAACACGTATCGATGTGGCCGAGGCCACTGCAAAAGCCGCACCCGCCGCTATGGATGCCTGCTGAAAGCGCAGAGTCGATTGAATACGCAGTTTCAAAGCGAGTGCCGATATCACGGGTATATGTTCCCACATCAGAGATGAAGGAGGGGTTCAACTATTACAGAGACGTCGCTGCCAAGAACGGCTGGACTCCATCTCCAGAGTATTTCATGCCGATGAGACACATCTACGTCGCAGAGACGATGGATCAAGCAAGACGCGAATCAGAAAAACACCTCGATTATTTCTACAAGTACCTTGTCTCCGCTAGCTACAGGTCAAAGCTCAGACCACCACCGGTTGCCTCAGGCTATAGATCCGAGAAGGCGTTTGCATACTCCTCAGCGCCAACAACGGACAAGGGAGCGCGGTTTGAGAATTTCACTTTCGACCAATTCCAGAAGGATGGAGAGATCATCGTGGGTGACCCGGATTATGTCGTTGATGAATTAAAGCACCAGCAGAAGGAACTTGGATGTGGCACGGTCCTCGGCCTCTTCCAGTTCGGGAGTCTGCCGCATGATCTCGTTGTGAAGAATCTCAAGATGTACTCCGAGCGCGTGATGCCCAGGATTAAGAATCTCTAGTTGATCAAATCTTCAAGAGGCGCCTAGCGTTTTTCTCGTATATCTTGCACTTGTCTTCATCAGAAACGTCTAGGTTTTCAACGCAGCTTGTGTTTAGCCTGATGTTTTCCTCGCCCTTGTCTGCGCCGAATGGAAAGTCTGTTGCGTACACTATCTTGTCTATGCCAAAGAAATCGATCGCGCATTTCACGGCTGAAGTGTTTCCCATAATCACTGTATCTGCGTAGAATGACCTGAACAACTTTAGCGGATCATCCTTTGACTCACCTGCCTTTACGTGATCTGGGAACATGCTTTCACCGGCCCACTCTGGGTGCGAAACAGCCTGCTGGATGAATTCCAATATCCTTCCGCTAAAGTATGGTATCATTCCGCCGAGGTGATGCGCAATCACTTTCAAGTTCGGGTATCTCTTCATCACACCCCCAAAGACCAACCTACACATGGCGAGGCTAGTGTCAAAAGGCCAGCCTAGAATTCTGTCCAGTCTGTAATCGCCTGCCCAGTCGTAATAAGTCCAGTCGGCGGGATGTATGAAAACAGGCAGGTCGTACTTTGCCATCCGCTCATAGAATGGAAGGAACTCCTTTGAATCCAGCGGCTTTCCCTTTATGTTTGAGAAGATCAGACAACCTTTCATTCCAAGGTCTCTGATTGCCCGGTCTAGTTCATCCAAGCCTTCGCCGGTTGGATTCAAGATTGTTGCAACACCAGCAAGTCTATCCGGATACTTACTAACGAGTTCAGAAAGCGAGTCGTTCGCAACCTTTGAAATGCGATTCAGGTCTTTTTCAGCGACAGTTGTGATCGCATTCTGGAACGCGATTGTGAGCACCTGCATGTCAATATTGTACTTGTTCATCACACTCAGGCGCTCGTCAGGATCTACAAAGCGTGATTCCTGCATTGGAACCTGGAATTCGCCGAACCGAAGCACCAGTGGAATCTGTGTCTTTACGTACTCGTCCAATAGTTTCCTAGTGTAGATATGACAGAATAGGTCGATTCTCATTTCGACTACACGTACCAGTTATCCTGACCCAGGCCATTCTGCTTGTTCCATTCTAGCGCGGTGAGCTTCTTCCCCGTCTGGTCCATCGGCCGCATCTCTATTAGGTAAATGCAGAGAGGAACTATGACCTCTGGCTTTA
>DAHVAI010000486.1 GCA_027314685.1 Nitrososphaerota archaeon
CTCAAGGTGCCTTTTGCAGCTGCAAGCCAATTTCCATACTGGACCGCTTTGGAAAGGGCGCGTGCTGCGGTTTCCGGAAATGGGTAAGAGGGAATTCGCGTGCTACCATCAGTGAGAACACCAGAAAGTCCATGAGTTGCCATGAACGTTGCCAGAAGAGGAATGCGCCCTCTTAGGTTGGCTGTTTCGACAAGAATCTTGTCGGCTACAAACTTGGGAGATACCAGCGTTGGTGGGATGAAGATCACTAGCATTGCATCAACGCTAGGATCGTTCGCAACAATACGTATCGTCCTTGCATAATCGTCGGGAGTCGCCGAGGCTATCATGTCAACGGGATTCTTCAAGCCGGCCATCGGTGACAAGAAAGATCTGAGTTCCATTTGAGTTTCTTGAGCGAGCTCAGGAACTTTCAATCCGTAGTCTGCGCACGCATCCGCTGCAAGTATTCCTGCGCCTCCTGCATTCGTAATGATTGCCACTCGATCTCCCTTGGGAACAGGCTGTGTGGATAGTAAAGCAGAAACATCAAACATTTCAGCAAGGGTGTCTGCCCTTATCACACCAGATTGTTTAAACAGTGCCTCCACGGTCACATCTGAGGCAGCTAGCATCGCCCCTGTGTGGGATTGTGTTGCTCTAAATCCTGCGACTGAGCGCCCGCTTTTTACAACCAGAATGGGCTTCTTCTTAGAGACCCTTCTAGTTATTCTGGCAAACTTCCTGGGATTTCCAAATGATTCTAGGTAAAGAAGTATTAGGTCGGTCTTTTCATCGTTCTCCCAATACTCTACTAAATCATTACCGGAGATGTCTGCCTTGTTGCCTACTGAGGCAAATGTGGACATGCCTAGTCCCAGTCTATTGGCCTCTTCGATCACTGCGATGCCTAGTGCGCCCGATTGTGATAGAAATCCCATTTTGCCTACTTTTGGTTTTGATGGTGAAAATTGGGCATTCAAGCTTACTCCCGGATCGGTGTTCACAATTCCCATGCAGTTGGGACCGATCAGTCTCATGCCTGTATTGGCACAGATATTGGAAAGTTCAGCTTGGATTGCAGCGCCTTCCTGTCCTAACTCTGCAAATCCTGATGTGATGACCACGAGCGATCGTACGCACTTTATCGCGCAGTCCTTTGTGACTTGGGTGACGGCTCTGGGTGGCACAACTATTATGGCTAGATCAACAGGACCTGGGCAGTCAAGAATAGAACGATAGGCTGCAACAGATTGAACGAAACTTGCATTCGAATTTACTGGATAAACGGGCCCTTGGAATCCGGATTCTAGGATGTTTCGAAACATCTGTCCACCAATGCTATCAGGATCCCTTGAAGCACCAATGACTGCGACGCTTTGGGGGTGAAAGAAACCTTCTAGGGCAGTAGTAGCAGTCTTTGCGTCACGTTCATCGTAGCTTTCCTGTACCTCACTTGATATGGAAGTGGGGAACGAGACGTGGATCAGTCCAGGCTCGATTTTGAGAGTGGTGGGGAAGCCCATCTCTCGCAACACTTTGATCATCAACTTGTTTTCTGGTACAACCAACGCTTCGAACTCTACAATGCCAAAATTGCTAGCAACTTCAGCCAGCTGGCCAAGTAGTATTGTTCCCAACCCTTTTGATTGATGAGCATCGTCTATAACAACGGCAGCTTCTGCCTTTGTTGGCGAATTTAGGTAGTAACTCCCGTGTCCAATTACTTGATTTTCTCTAGTTGCAATAAGGGCAAAATCACTACCGGATGGTATCATTTTCTCAATTGCAGCTTCTGGAATAATAGGGTGGGCGAACCGAAGATAGAGAGTCTCCGGCTTTAGTCTCTTGAGAAAATCCATTATCATCGCATAGTCCGCTAAATTGGCCGGCCTGACCAAGGCCAGCGAACCATCTCTTAGTGTTACTTCAGTAGTGTAAGTTTGAACTGCTTCTTCACTCAATTAATGAGCGCTTCCTGTAAGTTATGAGATTCACTCGAGAGAAAAGGCGAAGACACATCAAGGGGTCTTATCTCATACTCAAAGATCAGAGCTTCATATTTAAGAGAGATATATGATTTTCAACGCTGGGAACAATACTCATTCGCTTCCCAACGAAAAATTTTGCTATTTGTTTCCATAATTGAGAATTGTGTATTCAATCTTAATAGTTAGACTGTCTCTTGATAGTTTCGCCCTCTACCTGTTTGGTGCATAATATGCGTCGATTTCCATCTGAGAATACACCCGTCATAGTAAGTGCAGTCAGAACGCCTTTTGGAAAATTCGGACAGTCCCTGAAGGGTTTCTCAGCCCCAAGATTGGGAGCGCTTGCTATCACAGAGGTACTCCAAAGAGCTCCTGGAATTCACAAAGAAGAGGTTTCCGAAGTCTTGATGGGAAATGTTGTGTCGGCTGGGGTAGGGCAAAACCCTGCGAGGCAAGCCTCCGTGTTTGCTGGACTCCCAGTTGAAACATGCGCAACCACTGTCAACAAGGTGTGCGGTTCGGGGTTG
>DAHVAI010000487.1 GCA_027314685.1 Nitrososphaerota archaeon
TAACGTTTCCTGTCCTTCTCTGGTGATTTCTCAGTTTCACTCTTCGTTGATGATAAAAGATTCCGACCGTTAAGGACTCTTATGCCTAATTCTTTGGCTCTCTTTGCCATCTCGATCCTCTTGCGCTTTCCAACGCCAGAAGCAAATCTGGCAGCATCAGCAGACGGGGAGAGAGATTCAAGCTGAGCAAGATTGTAGACCAGCACATCTCGAAGTCCTGATGGATGAAGGTTGCGGACTTTCTTTGGAACCCTGTAGCCAACCTTAACAAGATGCGGCCAACCTTTGACCGAGAGCCTCATGTGGTTGTCTATTCCTTTAGGTTTGCGCCATGGCGAATGAATCCTAACAAACCGCCAAGATTCAAATCTCCGGAACTCAGGTGTCCTGTCTTTGATCTTCCTTCGAACCTCTAACAAACGAGTAGTCTCCTGCTTTCCGGAGTGAACTTGTTTCTTACTTTCTGATCCGCTCATACACATATACACCGTCCAAGAATACACGCAGGTCCTTTCTTTTCACAGTAGTAGCTTGCTCCAAGTTTGCCGCAGTCTGACCTACGTCTTGCAAAGAAATACCATTAAGCACAATATCTTCACCTTGCACTTCCGCCTTTGTGTCACCAATGATCTCAGCTACACGCGGAGATCTCTCGCCGTAGAAATTCTCCACCAATATCTTCTTACCTTGAACTTTCACCGTAACGGGAAAGTGAGCATAAATTACTTTGAGTTTGTACTGATATCCTTTGGTCACTCCCTCGAATGCATTGTGTATCAGTGACTTTGCTGTATTCAACATCGATCTATTTTTCCTCCTCGCACCATGAGTCAGGACCTTGACGTCAGATGAAGCGATCTGAACATCCACAGGAATCTTTGTGAAATCTTGCGTTACTTTTCCTAGAGGACCCTGAACTGAAAGTATGCCTTTGTCGAACTTAGCGGACACACCCTTTGGCAAGCTGATAGAAGTATCAAGATTCTGCCTCTTCTTGGAAACGGAGATATTTTTAGTAGACATAACCGACTAGCCTCCCTCCTTGACCTTTTTCCTGTGCCTCGCTGTGTGACATGACGCCAAGGGGCGTGGAGACAATCAGTATGCCGACTCCAACCGCTGGCAAGTAACGTCTTTCCCATTTCGTGTATCCTGTCTTACTGACGCTGTAACGAGGCGAGATCACACCGCACTTGTTTATCCTACCTAGGAGCTGAATCTTGAATTTACCTGCAATCCCATCGTCTATGAATTCGAATTCACCAATGTATTTATTCTTCTGCATTGAGCGAAGTATAGCTGATGCAAGTTTAGAACCAGGTATCGCTAGACATTCCTTCTTGTTTCTGACTTCGTTGTTGTAGATTGTCGCAAACAGATTTCCTAACACATTTCTCGCTGCCAATTTCTCACTCTCTATTCGTATTTCCGGAATCCGAGCTTTTCTGCTACTTCTCTGAAACATTGCCTGCAGAGCATCAAATCATACTTTTGAATAAGCGCACCGTACTGCCCACATCGTCTGCAGTAGCGCGAACCCTTTCCGAACTTCCTAGGTTTCCCATGTCGTTCCTTTGGCACCTAGACTACCTCCAGACCGAAATTCTGCTTGAAGTAATCCATAGATTCATCTCTGCTGACTCTTTGGGACTTTCCAATCTTCCCTGGAGCGTGATTTCGTCTTGCTACTCTATATCCAGACCGCTCAAGAACCGCCGAAACATTCATGCCGAATATCCCGATCTCGGGGCTGTATCTGACACCAGGAATCTCAATGTGTTCTTTGATTCCAAATGAGCAATTTCCAAAATCATCAAAAGCACTCGCCGGAATTCTATTCTCTCTTGCCTCTAGCAAGAGCTTCAAAACATCAGTTGTTTTCTTGCCTCGAAGAGTGACCATCATTCCAATTGGTTCTCCTTTGTGTACTCCAAAGTCTCTGATAGATTTCTTCGCTTTGCGAGAACTCGCTTTTTGCTTGACCAAATCTTCTATGACTCGTCTTGCTCGCTCGATAGCCTCGCCGGACCTCCCTACTCCGATGTTAATGACTACCTTTCCTATTCGAAGTGTCCGAGGCGGCAGAGAGAACGATTCTTGTTGTTGCAGTGTAGAGGTCTTGCTCATATACAATTCGACCTTGTTCAACTACTCACTTTTGAAACTGTGATTTCCGGTTGTTGCTTCCCGAGGGGAAGTAAAACTGTTGTAGTAAGCTCTGAAGTGGTACCATCCGCGAATCTTATCGTTGCAATGGCTCCGCGCTGGAAAGTGCCTGCTTTCATATCCTCTATGGTTGCGATTTCGCCAGACCGTTCGCCCTTAATCAACAGAGCTAATCCTCCCTTGTTAAGTCTAAAACTTGATTGAAATTCTTGGGAAGGGACTTTGATAATGCAGGCATCTCCAAGCTTGAGGTCGACTTCAGCTTCGGGAAAGATAGTTCTACCGTCGTGCAAGCCATAGCCTATTTTTGATCCCTTCGTTGTCTTTTTTGATGTCACAATGCACAATTTGAGATACTTTTCTTTCTCGTTAACTTGAACAGGGACAAGTCGACCAGATGATGGCACAATTCTGTAGGATTTACCCGTATTAGCAAGATCGAGAACATCCATTAGCCCCACTGGAAATGCTTCAGATCTTACAACTCTACCATCGATTCTAACGTTTCCATCATTTAACACTGTTAATGCTTCGCGTCGCGTTCGCGCAAGCCCAAGTACATCTCGTAGAACCACAAGCAAAGGGTAACTGTAACTCTTGGGATGAGGTCCGGGCGCTGTCCTGACGACAAATCTCTTGTCCTTTCTCGAAATCTGCCAGAAGGATGGCGCCATCGCTCTCTTTACTTTAAGACTACCACTTTTCTTTGCCAATTCAAACCTACCTACTGACTGACTCCCTCAAGCTTTTGCCGCCGAAATTTGTCATCCAAGTTCAATCCCGTGACCAACACAGTTGAAGCTCGTATTCTGATCGCCGTTGTGCCGCCTGCAATCTTCTCCCTAGTGACACCTTCTATTGTTAATCTTCCCTCATTAGCAAAGACTTTCTGAATCTTACCTTCGACCCCCGAGTATTCGCCCTTGATTAGTTTCACGCTATCACCCACTCGTACCCTTATCGCGTTTTTTCCATACTTTGATTTTAGATCCTCGGATAGCGGTGCCCTAAGTGATGTATGATTTCTTTCCCGAATGGTGCTCTCTGCTAATCGTTTTCTAACCTTCACTGGTTTTGAAGATTGTCTATCGAATTTCAAATCAATTCACCAATTACACTATCATGGTGGCTAGGTTCGCGATTCTAGGCCATCTTTCTGCTGCCTCTGCCGCCACTGGTCCTTTGATGTCAGTTCCTTTGAGGTCTCCTTCGGGTGTGATTATGACCGCAGCGTTATCTTCGAACATGATGCGCTGGCCGCTGACTCGGCGTACAGGATACTTTTGTCTGATGATAACAGCGCCAAAGGTTTGCTTTCGAAGCTCCGGCGGGCCGCGTTTTACAACAACCGTAATGTGGTCTCCAACCGACGCAGCGGGAACACGTTTGAGTCTCCCGTGGTATCGAGTCACGTTCACTACCCGAAGAGTTTTCGCTCCGGTATTATCTGCGCATGTGATAACAGCGTTGACAGGAACTGACCTTGTGATATAGAGTTTAAACTCCGAAACTCCTTTTGCTGAAACTGCTCTTGATTTTGTCGACAACTATTCATCAGCCCTAACTTATCTGTGAAGTTGTGTTTCGCTCCCTTGCCACAACTACGAAAGAAACTGTCTTTGATACAGGCCGGCATTCTGCCACGGTCGCAATGTCACCGATTTCAAGATCCATACATGGCGATAGATGCGCGTGCAATTTGTGACGCTTTTTCAAGTATCTCATGTATTTGTCATTGTATTGTGTTGATTCTCTTTGAACTACTGCCATGTTCTTCGCTGAGATACTCACAACTCTACCCGAAAGCAACTTTCCTCTGACTTTGAGTGATCCATGAAACGGGCAATGAGGATCTTCGCATTGTCGTTCCGGATTCTTCGTGTCCAATCCTATGTTTCTTGATTCAGGCAAATACTCTCAACCTCTAATTCTCTCTACTGGGGTGCCAAACGTTGAATTTCCTTCCACGACCAACATTTTCGCGTTCTTATCGTGAATTCCGAATCGAACCACACTTTTCGGGATTCTTATGGACCTTCCAATAGCTGACTTTACAATCAGGGTGTACTTAGTCTCATCCAGAATCGTTCCCACTGTGCCTATCAGGGTCGAATCCGAGGCCGACAAGATTTCGATCTCTTTTCCTATCAATAATTTATCAAACAAATTACATCACTCACAGATCAGAAACCGGTACTTTTGGCATAACAAGAGACCTTTCAGCATCTGACGCCAAATCATACCGCCCCAAGGATCTACTTTTTTTCCTCCGTCTTTTCGGAACTCTCTGGAATTTGCTCTTTTGTCAGGAGTTTTGAGTGCTTCCTTGCATTAATCGCAGTCATAATCCGCGCAATGTTCCTGCGAATCGATTTAATCTCCCCAAGCTCCTTCTTCAGAGTGCCACGTGCAGCTTTTGCCCGAAGAGTGGAGAGTTCAGAGCGAAGATCATTCAAGCGTTTAACAAGATCTTCGTGTGAAAGTTTTGTCAAGTCATCAGTTTTGAATCTTTTCATCTTCTATCTTTTGCTCCTTTTTGCTCGCCGAACTTCGTCGCGAGGACCTAGGGGCAATCTGTTCCTTTGTCTGCTCGGTTGGCGATGATTCGCCTTGAGCAGTAGCTTCAGATTGGCTAGGAGGGATAACGGCTTGTTCCTTCAATTCTATATCAGGTGCAACCGAATTTCTTATCGCAATGCTAACTCTAACACCAAAAAGGCCCATTTTCATCAGAACGTCTGTGGTGGCTCGCCTCACCATTCTGTCGGCAGTATCACCACTCTTGGGAACCACTCCTGCGATGTATCTTTCAAAGTGAGCCCTTTCGCTCCGCAATTTTCCAGAAATCACAATCTCGACTCCAAGAGCTCCTGCGTTCATAATGGAATTCATTGCCCAGATGGAAGCGCGCCTAAAAGCTGTACCTCTAATAACGGTTTGCGCAATCCGAGAACACATTATCCGAGGGTTTAGTTCTGGGACTTCTTCTTCTACCACTGAAATTTGAGGATTTGGCAAGGCGAATTTTTTCTCCAGTTTTTCAGTCAGGTCGCGGATTCCGACCCCTCTTCTCCCGATTACAAGCCCCGGTCTCTGAACAAACAACGTTATTCTAGTACCAACAGGCGAAGTAGTAATGTCAACTCCACCATAGCCAGCCTCTACCAATGTCTTTTCCAAGAATTCATCAATGTCCGCATTACGTGCGAACTTGTTCATTACTTTCTTTGTAGTTGTAATTGTAGTCGCGGACATGATCTAATTCAAGCCTCTGTAGCTACAAGCTCAATATGCACAAGAGTGTTAAATGATGGTGAAGAACGCCCTTGTGCTCTCGGGGTATATCCACGAATGACGCGACCCCTGGCAGCCGTCGCATGAATGATTTTCATTCGATCCAAATCACGTCCCTTGAATTCGGCATTTGCCTCTAAATTGGAAAGAACTTCCAGAACCTTCGTAGCAGCTTTCACAGGGTATCCTCCTGCATGAAAACCGTTAATTTCTGACCTATGTGCGCCGCCTCGCTTAAAGCGTCTGAAAGGCACGGATATTGTCTTTTCCTTTACAGATTCGAGGTATTCCTTTGCGTCGTTCAGAAGCATTCCATTAATCACTTTGCAAACTTCACGGGCTGTTTTTGGAGAAACGTCAATTTCTCTTCCGCTTGCTCTTATGTGCAAGAGAGGATCGTAACCCTGGAAGGTATACTTGAAAAGCGGCAACTTAGGTAAACACACCGTGGGAGAAACCATATCCATTTTCAGGTATTAAATACCTTACGATAACAGCTCGCGCAAACAATTCGATTTCTTGGCTAGAAAAATCTCATTTCAATGGCACGTAGAGACTTGATCTCGAAGCGCCGATTCCTGGAGTTCCATGAACCACTTTCTTGTTTGTAATGACGTATTCTCCGATGTAATGACCAACCATCTCAGGCTTGATTTCAAGCGGAACGAATTCTTTTCCTGAATGTACCTGAATGTTCAAGCCAACCATCGAAGGTAATACAACCATGTCTCTCGCATGAGTTTTAATTGGATTTTTCATCTTACCTTCCTTTGCTCCGCGAGTCTCCTCAATGAGCTTCTTCTTCTCATCTGAAATCCCACGATTGAGTGACCGTCTCTGCCTTGCTGGAAGAAGCGCAAGAAATGATTCGAACGACATTCCCTGCAACTGTTCCAGCGTATATCCACGGTATTTGTAATCTCTTGGCATATCTTGCTACACCTGTGAAGCGTCTGCCCTAACTATTCTCTTACGCCCAGTCTTTCTTGGCGCGATGTTTCCTACCTTTCGTCCCGGAGGAGCATTCCTAGATGTGGATGTCGACTTCCCAGGATGCTGATGTCTCCCTCCACCAAAGGGATGGTATACGGCGGCCATGGCAATACCTCTCATTCTAGGATACATCTTTCCTTTTGATTTCATGAGATGATACTTTGCGCCAGCCCGTAGGAATGGCTTTTCGATTCTGCCACCGCCACCAACAACGCCAATAGAAGCTCGACAGCGAGGAGACAAAAACGCAGTCTTTCCGGAGGGCAACCTTATGGTTGACCCTTGAGGAGTGTTCGCAAATAGCAAAGCT
>DAHVAI010000272.1 GCA_027314685.1 Nitrososphaerota archaeon
TTTGTGCTGTCAACTCCTATGAGCTCACCACCGAACAGGTCGAGTTCCCTGCAGAAGAATACAAACTGCCTGAATACTTACCTGAGTGCACCGGCATTGTCCTTCCTGAAGTCTGCAATTGTCTTGTGGTCTGGTCTGAGCTTCTTCATAAGCCAGATGACTTCCATGTTCCTGTATGTCTCCTGTTCGAGCTTTCTGCTCGAACGTATGCCGTTGAGATAACCGTGTACATGTAGAGCCTGAGTATGTCACCCGGGTTGTATGGCGGCCTGCCTGTTCCGGCAGGCACAGAGTGCTTCAGGCCCAGAGACACCATATCCAGGCTGTCGACAAATGCATCTATGAACCTTACAGGATTGTTCTCATCAACGTATTCATCGAGAGTATCCGGAAGCAGGATTCTCTGCTTCCTGTCGGTGCCATTCACAAATGGATCTGACATTGCCAAGATATATGATGTATGCTAGATAAAAGTATGTACACGCCGCATCCAAACATGCTCACGAGAGGGAGTTTTTACACAGTCTCTTGCCGATTTGGACAATTGCAGAAGCCTTGAATGCATTCTTTATAAGGTCAATTCACGAAAATCGAGATTTTTCAGATGATTTGAAGCGCAGGCAAAAGCTAATGGCCATGGACCTAAAAATACGGTAAAACCAGACCGCCGCGAGTTTAAGATGCCGGTCTATGGAGTTTACTTTTGGGTAAACACGCAGTTAACTTCATATGCAACCGGATAACTAAGAGTTTCTGATCAAAATGGCCGTCGCAACGTACTCTCCTAAGTTCAGCGCCGATGAGAAACCGCTATCCAAGAAGGAGTTGGTGGAATTCATTGAGAGACTGCCCAAGACTCAGGAGCTTTCTTGGTTTACGACAGATGCCAAGACATTTGAGTGGGCAGAGATTAATCAAGACAAGTCGGCATTTGTAAAAACTGTCAAGAAGCTACGTTTCGCGAGAGCGTATGTGGGAATATTCGACAAGCGTAACCTCAAGACAGAGTATAGGGCTTTTAGAATTCTCACGTTGTGAGACTGTCCACAATCGAATTCGGATCCTGTTCTAATAAGGAGTTTGTCAAAATTAATTCCTTTTGGCTTATTAGTGTAAGATATTTCAATTTGTCAGCAATCAAGAGCCAACTCTTGATAAAACCTGCCCTAAAGGAAGATGAAAGACTCTCCCTATCCCCGAGACTCAATACTTTCTTCATAAGCTCTCTGATTTGAAGAATTATATCGTTGGGACTTATCGCCCTTCCGAAAGCATCGAAAGGGCCTTCTTCGTTATCGATAGAGTAAACGAGTCCAGTAGATTTCTCGTAAAGGAAGTTACCGGGATGCCTGTCACGAACGACAAACAGGTAATTGAACGCAGCCCATCCTCCCAACTGGGTGATGAACTCACCAATATCATGGACTAGCGAGTAGTCCAAATGGGATAGGTCTTCTCTATCCCCGTACAAGCCAAAGTCGATAATTAAGAAGTCCTTGTCTTCCCAACCTCTGGTCAGACTGCAACTATCCTGCGCTCCGTCGCATTTAAGACTAAGACCGTGCAAGAGCATGACTGAATAATCTGGGAAGCCTATTACCCTTCTCGCCTCCGCTATTGCAAGTTCCCTCCCTATAAAATCTGGTGAATCATAACAGCGCTTAAACGCAAGTAGTCTATGTCTATTGATGCTGAGCAGCAGCATATGGCTTGCCGAGCTTCTACTCTTAATCACAGGTCTACTAATGAGTATTTCATCAGTTGTTGGTTCCAGCAAACTGCTCGTGAAACTACTGATACGTGTATACAGACGAAGAGCGCTCACATCTTCCACGCGCTCATTTGTACCCAAAAAACTAATCAGATTTGTTGCCATTGTCCGACCCCAACACCACTGTTCCTATGGGTGGAATCTTCCAGCGGCGATGACCACCCTCTCTCAATACTTTAGAAATGACTCCATCCACTTCCGCCGCGTAATGCCTGAGATAAAAGTCTACAGTGTCTTTGTATACGTTTACGTAATTAGCCCTTTCCTTAAAATCTTTGGACTTCACAATGGTCAGACTTTGTATCTGCGCCCACAAGAAATCACGAATCAAGAAGTATATCTTGTCTCTCGTCCTCATTAGTGCCAAGAATTCTGATTCACTTTTAACGCTAAAGATGGCGGGAAGCAGACTTTTCAACTCAGTAACGAATTGAATTGGTATCGAGTGAGAAGGATCTACAATAAGCGATTTCAAGAAGCTTACCACTAGAGAGGGATCTAGCTCGAACAAGAAGGCCAAGGCTCGGGATATGAGAAAACGAGTATCATCAGATTTAAAATACTGATTATAGCCTGGAATGTGGGAAGAGAGCAAGCCATGTATGCGTTCTCCTGACATGACATGAGATACATAATTGCTGCGAAGAAATTCCCTATGAAAACCTGTGAGGGCGAATAACAGAAACACTTTGGCTAAAGTCTCAGGATCGGATTTGAGTAGAAATGACTTGGAAGATGCTGAAACCTTAGTGTCACACAAGTCCAACAGTCTCTCATGCATCTTTGTAATAGATGCTTTAGTTACTCCCACTAACTCTGCAAGTTGAGTGGCTCGTATTGGATGCGGATATTCCGCTACCAGAACTCTAAGATACCTGAGCAAATGTATCGATGACTTGATCCCTTTCTGAACTTCGACCATGGATTTATAAGTTTACCATAAGTAAATAAATTTAGCGTCGGTAAATAAGCTACATATTAAGATATGCATCATCAAGCCTTGGAACTCTCATCCTCGATAGATGTGGCAAATGCAGAAGAATTTCCAAAGGCAGACCATCGTGGATATCACCATGGCTGTTGTCAACAACAAGACTCATCTTGAGATTACCAAAATGGCAAAGATTTGGCAAACGGCAGACCCGGGAGCTTGAAATTGGCTCTGCCCAGTCTATTTGTCAATCTCCTTTCGAAGTGGCATGGTCAGTCCTAGTTTCTCCATGGGGTTGAAACAAGAT
>DAHVAI010000277.1 GCA_027314685.1 Nitrososphaerota archaeon
GAAGATTTCTTCTGGCCAGCGAACTAGTGTGATAGGGCTCGGAACTCAAGATCAAAATCACTGCGCCCTCGTGTAGACGCTCAATTGGGCTAATGTCTTCACAGCCCCATTTTCGTTCTTTGGTTCCGCAACATAATTATATTGTCGTTTGCCAAATATTTGGCCTACGCCTGTTTGACCCTGTTCGATTAAGATTATGATTGGAGTAGAGTGAGAAAATGGTTTACATAGATACGACCTGCACGCTCGAGAACTTTCGACGGTTCCTTATCCAGAGTACCTGCAATTCCTTCATGCCAGAAGGATATTACAGGGATCCAGAAGTCTTCCCCGAGAAAGAAGGCGAGACTGGATCGATCTACATCGAGGCCGCTGACAAGGTGACCTTGAGGAAGATCAGGGATATTACTTTTGTAAACGCAAGGGATATACTCGGAATAATTTACGTTAGTAAGAGCGGCAATACCAAGTTAAAGTGGAGAGAGAGCAGAGGTGACACCGGTAAACTTACCGGCGAGGCATCGACTAACAGTCTCGTCAACCTGTTTTCGTCCCGAGTCCTGAGCAAAGAGTACACTGACCAGCTACTTGCTTCTGGAGAGCAAGGCGAAGAGCCTGAGCAAGCTCCGACGGGCTCCGGTGAACAGATAGAAGGTACTCTAAACGTGGAAGGTGACATCTAGATGGAAAGGCAGAGCATCTCACCGTCAAATTCTGTAAAGGTGCGTGTCTTTGAGATAACCAGCATGACTGACCCGGAGACTGGAAAACCTGGAAAGAACATTAAACTGGTGCAGGTGAAGCAGCAGCGGCCACAACAGCCACAAATGTTCGGCCCCTTTGGCGGAGAAGATTCGAACATGCTGAAGAACATCATGGGACAATTCCAATCGATGGGTCTGTTTCCATTTGGAAGGGACAGTCTCCCCAAGATCAATCTCTTTCTGAGCGAAAGCGAATACGATCTATTGGGTGTGCGGTTCGAAGTGAATGAGGTTTACGACATGGTGTTGAAGGATGGCACCATCCGCTTCCAGAAATCGCTTGAAGGCGTCTAATCCTTCTATTTTATGCTTGGATAAGATGAAGTTGGACAGCAGGGCTTCTAGAATTCAAGGGGACAAACCCGAGCTCCTGCCGAACTGGCAAAAGAATTTCATCATCGGCATCGACGACTGCATCTGCGTTGCAAAAAAAACCAAAAGTAGATTTTCCGCAAGGGATGTTTCGAAAGCAGTCGTTGTCAGTGGTGCGAAGGAATGGGTTAACAGACGTTATGAGGAGGGGCATAACATCTGCTTTTTCACTACGCGCGGGGAGAGGTTGCGCGCCGCAACAGAATCTTGGCTAGCGAAGGAAGGGTTCAAGTACCATTCCCTAATAATGAACAAGCCCGTAGCGCTCCAGTACCACTACATAGATGACAGACACGTGCAGGCAACGACTTTCCGAGGAAAGTTTGCCCCACTAGTCAAAAAGGAACACACAATCCAAGTTTTCGGTTAAGACACTTGCGCGAGGTTGGTCTAGACTGGCCTAGGACAGGGGCTTCCCAACGAGTGAAGAACTCCGGAGATAGCCTCTAACACGGGTTCGAATCCCGTACCTCGCATTTCTTATTTTGTTGATGTGTTATAAGTTTAGGTCAATTAATAGGCTCACCGTCAACAATTAAGATTTCGCCTATATCGTGAACGGAAATGTGAACATTCCCAGGATATCTATGCATTTCAAGGAGCTAGCAGAAAGATATGTTGCTTCGGGTTCGACTGGACTTCGTGCCGCCGCCGAAATGTCTTGTTTCTTTCGCGAGGATAAAATCGGTGATCTAATGGCGTATGAGTACGGATTATATTGAGTTCTGTCTATACCAGCCGAGGGGATATTCGCTTACAATGTCAGAGAACTAACAGAACGAAATCAATTGGGGATTTTGATGGATCTTGTGAGAGTTCATGATCATGTGATATTCATGGGCCCTAAAGGCAACCTGTTTCTCAAACCTGAGAAAGTGAAGGAGGAAGAGGTTGAAAAAATATGCGGATTAGGATCAGTGTGCCGAGCTTCTGAGGAACGCATCTCAATGTACAGATGTTTCAACAATATTTGTAAACGTACCTAGAAACTTGATTATCAAACGCGCAATTGAAAAGTGCGGGTTAGGGCTCCGGTTTATCTTTGTCTCTCTTGGAAGAGACTCTCATTAGAGGTGCGATTCCAAAAAGAGCAAAATTTGCGAATCCAGTGGGTACTCCTAGTGACTGGTATGTGTACGAGAAAAAAGCGGCTATCCCGAGCGCGGCGAGGTCTTCAAGGAGCCACTGATCAAGGGGAAAAAAATCGGGATCGGATTCAACTTTATTCCTGGGTTACCAGGAATAATCACGTGCCCCAAATGCAAGTACAAATCAATCAACTCTAATTTTCCCACCGCAGGTAGTGTTCCTCCTGCGACAAAGTAACTTGTACCTTCAACAATCAGTCTATAGAAGCTTCACAACCTGAACTTGTCACGACTATCTTTGGAGACACAAGGGACGCCCAACGTTCCCTCATTTCGCCACTTCTCTTTGCCTTTCACGGTTCGGGTAGATTATGCCACCTATAAGCAGCGCAATTCCCACGATAGCGAGTATCAGAGAATCTGTCACACCACGAGCAATGTAAACTCCTCCGCCCAAGAGTATCAAGATGCATCCCATAATAAGTAGACGCAATTTCATAAGGTTCATGCTTTATTTTTCGACCTCCGCATTTCTTCAAAATAACTTGTCGCGAAGGTTCATGAATGCAAAAGCCTCGGAACCAAGGTACTATCTACTTCCATTTTGTCAGGATTTCTTCCCTGCGAAATGCGGCCCTTGTCAAGTAAAGTAGGATGATGTCGATCACAAAAAGAATGGCAGCAATTACCAAGAGGTTGTTGGTAACGGATAGATTTACAACATTGAGTTCACCCAAGACATAGATTCCGCCAAGTGGAATCACCGCTAAATATCCAAATTGTTGTGCAATGCGAACGTCGCTCACCTTTGATGAAATGATGACATTCCATCCAACACTCAATAAGGTCGCGAGAGGCACCAAGATAAAGAATAATGCGACCGAATTCCAATTGGGAAAGAAGTAATACCCAAGTTTCCTACGCGTCACTAAATCCATCAGAGTCATGAAGACTGCTGAGCCTGCGAGTATTCCAGCTAAAGGTGGAATGAATGCGGCAATTCCTTTACCAAGCAAAATTTCGCTATCAGTGGTAGGAGTGGCAAGCAACGGCTCTAGGCTCTTTTCGACTTTCTCGCCCACTAGACTGTAGGAGGCAAGTGTGGTGGGAACCACTCCTGCAAGTATGAGGTAAAAAAAGCTAAAGGCAGGGATAAGTATCGTCATCTCTGTGGGAGTCATTCTGGCTCCACCATTCCTGCTGTAATTCTCAGCATACGCAATCACTCCTGGAAAAGCGAATGCGATAATGAATGGCCCGACGGCTATCGAATAGATGATGTTCTTCTTTTTTCTGAATACTGCAAAGTCCTTTGAAGCAATTATCCAAGATTTTGAGATTCGCATTTTTTACTTCTCCCCATCACCAATTTCAGGTGAGCGTCCTCAAGAGTTGAGTCTTTGACACTAACTGTTTTGAAGAGGTTCCAACCATAGGTGTAGTCCGAAATCCTGATCTTATCTTTGACCACGGTATTCCCTACTTCCATTTAGTCAAGATTTCTTCCCTGCGGAAAGTCGCCCTTGCCAGGTAAAACAGGGTGACGTCAATCACGAAGAGAATGGCCGCGATAATTAGAAGGTTGTTCATGACGCCGAGGTCTATCAAGTTAATTTCACCTGCGACATAGATTACACCAAGCGGAATCACAGCAAAAGCTCCAAATTGTTGAGCAATGCGAACGTCGCTCGCCCTGGATGAAATGATAACATTCCATTCTACGCTCAGCAATGCCGCGAGCGGTACCATGACGAAAAGTAACATGACAGAATTCCAGTTGGGGAAAAAGTAATAACCCAACTTGCTACGCGTCACTAAATCCATCAGAGTCATGAAGACTGCTGAGCC
>DAHVAI010000278.1 GCA_027314685.1 Nitrososphaerota archaeon
GAATAGTAAGAAAGAGAAATGATAGAACGCAATCTCCGCATGGCACCACTTGAAGAAGATTTTACCAACTGGAGCTCTCCTCCTCTTCCAGCCCCACAAGGTCTACGAATACATCATCAAGAGATATGGGAAGCAGATTGACTCTAGCGTGCCTCTCAATAGAGAGTGAGACAAGATCATTCGCTCTCCTTTCGTCCGTCAAAACTCTCAGAGTATCACCAATTCTTGAGACTTTTCCATACTTTGCAATCTCGTCTTCGGAAAAGCCGCTTGAAACATCCACACGAACGCTCTGACCTATCGCAGATTTGAGTTCTGGAACGCTTCCAACCTTAAGGACTTTTCCACCTGAAATAATTGCTATTTGGTCTGAGATTGCCTCTGCCTCGTCAAGATAATGAGTAGTAAGCAGGATGGTTTTTCCTTTGCGCTTTAACTCCACCATGAACTTCCAGACTTCGCGCCTTGCTATAGGATCTAGCCCAATTGTAGGTTCGTCCAAGAAGAGCAGTTCGGCATCGGTAGCTAGCGCCATTGCAACCAGCGTTCGCTGGCGCAGACCGCCGCTCAAATCGTCGGTGGGGGTCTTTTCGTATTGTCCGAGACCCAGCTCTTCGAGGGTGCTCCTTGCCTTCGGTCGTGCATCGCTCCAAGACCAGCCTCTGGAAGTGAGACTCATCATAACATGGTCAAAAGGAGTCAGAACTTGGAAAGTTCGCATTTCTTGCGGAACGACTGAGATTCTCTCTCGGACCTTTCTTGCTTCAGATTTGATGTCGTACCCTAATACTGAAACCTTGCCTGAAGTTGGTTTGAGTTGCGTCGCCGAAATACGAAGGAATGTTGTCTTTCCGGCGCCATTTTTCCCCAATAGAGTGAAAATCTTTGAACGAGGGACATTGAGGCTGACGTCTGAAAGTGCTGCTCTTTGCGACTTTCTGTATGTCTTTGACAATCCCACGGCTGAAATAGCAGGAGCCAACGTCTCGGACATACGGCATCAACATCTTATGTTCTGCTTTTGAACATTTTTGGACTTTCCAAGAGTCACAGATTCGGGCCAGTGTTCGTTTTCCGCTGAATCCTTTGACGAAACGATTGGAATTGGCGATTGTGAAAATCAAATGTCTCGTTGAGAGATTTGCTGTGCTTCCTAGAAGGCTGTATGATTTCATTTGCTTCTATTACAACAGTGAAACCAAAGGTATTCAAAACTTCTAGAAACTAGCACGATTTCAAATCCTAAGCCTTGAGCGAGAGCGATTTTTTAGCAGTTACAAAGGTGCCAGGGATTAGCAATCCAAAGGTGGTTCTATTCACTACTACGATTGCCGCTTTTATGACGCCATTTGATTCTAACGTGGTAAACCTTGCACTTCCAGGCAATGGGAAATCACTCAACACAGAGCTTTCTCTTCTGATATGGGTCATCGTGACTTATCTGCTTGTTTCTGCTTCACTCCAGACAATGCTTGGATGGTTGGGTGATAAGGGCGGAAGAATGCGATCTTTTCTCTTGGTATAATCCTGTTCACCTTGGGCTCTCTTCTTGCTAGCCTTTCATCAAACATTTCGATGCTATTGATATGCAGAATTACTCAGGGAATCGGGCCAGCTTCATTGGTCGGCACTATTCGCAGACAGTAAAACAAGATTGCTCCTAATGTGATCGCAACAATATTGGAAATTCTCTTCGATTGTAGAAAAGTGAATAGAACTAGTCTCCTAATGCGATCTGACGAACTCGCTTTTTCATATTGTTTGACGAATTGTGTCTCGTATGGAAATTAAGACATTAGTGCGAGAGCAAAACATTATCTTGCGGATTAAAGTGTATCCGCACCACAACGGGATTCAGAAACCTGTGACCCATAGAGCGAGAAAGAATCTAGTCCGTCACGCTGAATGCTTTATGATACTATGAATTAATGTCGAGTCAGAACCTAGTTGGCACAAACAATAAGCCAAAAATCCGCTACGGCAATCGGGCTCGGTGCCATCATAGGAGCTGGGATATTTGTTCTGAGCGGCACTGCAATATCGCTTGCGGGCAAGTACGCGCTGCTTTCGTTCATCTTGGTCGGAGTCATCGCCTTGATCGTCGCCTTTGAGCTTGGAGAGCTTGGTAGCATTATGCCGAACGCACAGGGAGCTTCATATTCCTACATAAGAGAAGCTTTCGGAAACGAGATGGGGTTCATCAGCGGTATCTTGCTCTATTTCAGTTACGTCTCATCTATATCTGTAATCGCTCTTGGTTTTTCGGATTATCTTTCCTCACTCTTGGGTGTCAGCGGTAGTGCATTCAAGATCGGAATAACCCTATTGCTGATCGTAGTTCTTGCAATAGTGAACATCCTCGGTGTCAGCAAGGCAGCAAAAGTTGAACTCTGGCTGGTGTCATTCAAGATATCTGTCCTGATAATCCTTGTTACGTTCGCATTCATATTCTCGTACTTTGATCATTTTGCAAACATGGGCAATTTTACGGCGCTACCGGACCAGGCAAGCTTCAAGGGCGTATTTGGCGCGAGCGTCGCAGTCTTTTTCGCGTATGCTGGATTCCAATCGATATCGACAATCACAGCTGAAGTAAAAGGGGGCGCAAAAGGTGCAGCCAAATCAATTATCTCTGCCGTTTCAATAAGTCTAGTCCTCTATGTTGTCGTTGCGCTAGCGCTTATGTTTTTGGCGCCGGCATCAAGCTACGGAATTTCAGGCGATCCGATCGCGTTTGCACTAGGGCGCTCTAATGCTCCGCTGAGCTTGTCGATTCTGATAAAAATTGGTGCGCTAGTCGCAACTACATCAGCCTCACTGGCGATGATTCTTTCTTCCTCGCGCATAATCCACCAGCTTGGCACAGATGGAATGCTTCCTGGAATAGTTGGAAAGTACGACCAGAAGCGCGATGTACCCATAAACGGAGTGATTATTTCGACTATCTTAGCTCTGCCATTCTTGTTCTTAGGAAATATTTACGTCATCGCGGCCGTCAGCAACTTTGGATTGATATTCTCCTACATCATGGCTAGCCTTTCAGTCTTTAAATTCAGGAGAGTAAGCAGAAATGCCGAGTTCAAGACTCCGTATTTCCCTTATCTTTCAATTGTTGCGATAGTCGCCTTACTCCTATTGATATTCGGCATGCCCACAGAATCCCTAGTTGTAGGAGTAATCACCCTGATTTCACTGATGGTAGTTTATCAGTTCTTGAGAAAGGAGATGCCATCATCCGTTTCGAAAGGAAGACTATTCGGCTCATGATGAGCTAGCCAGAGCTTTCTCAGCGCATTCCTGTAAGTCTCGCCAAATGACACAGCGCTTGGGTCAGAGCCGTGAGGCCCCTCAGCCGAAGGCTGTCTTTGGAGCTTGTTTGCACCGCCCGGACTTTGCAGGGTGTTGATTTCGAACCACTGACCTGAGGAGTTACAGATTGCAATAGACGATCTTGTAGCTAACTACTGAGTTTTCAATTTGTAGCAGAAATTTACATATGATCCGAGATTTCTTGCTATACAATAATCTTCCGAATAGTCTAGATGGATGGACGACTATAAGAACTCGGAATGGCAAACGTAAATTTCAGAATTCCTATCAGATATTCTATGAGTACTGTAAGTCGGTTTTGCTAAGTCTTCGGCAATTTGAACTTGCCAAAACTGGAATTTCTCCGTGTTAAAATTCGGTGATCTTTCAGTCATGTAAGCTTACTTGCGGTTTTGAGACTTGTGGAATCGGCACGTAGTCATAATAACCAATCTTAACCAGACGCATAGATACCGCGTCTATTAGCCCTTTCCTAAGTTTTGTGAGGTCATGTTTTGATTGTTTCATCGCCTCAATAACTTCGCTAATAGTGTGGCCGTCATAGACGGGACAGTTCTTGCACAAACTGAAAAGGTGATCAACGCCTTTGGTCAAACGCTCGCCACCGAACTTGAAAACGTGATTAGTTCCAAAGAATCCAGTTTTACCTTCAGCATAGTTCTTCAATAGTACTTCCAAGGCTGAGTACGCAAGAATCTCAATGGCTTCCTTTTTACTGAAATCAGGTAG
>DAHVAI010000280.1 GCA_027314685.1 Nitrososphaerota archaeon
GCAGGCCGGTCTCAACCGAAATCGAAATTGAGCAGCTTCCACTAATCAGCACGATTGCAGGTTTCATGGATGTTTTGCGAGTCTATACTTCAGAAAAGAACAGGAACAAGGTGCAGAAGGCAATCGATTCCGTGTTTTCAAGAGAAGGCTACGAAACCAAAGTTTCGATGTGAATATCAGAGCATCTCGACAAGCTTCTGGAATACTTCATAGTCGTATCCAATGATCTCCTGAAAGCTTGATACAATCTCGCGCTGGTCTTCAGTACTCAATTTTTCATTGGAAGATCCGGCAAGGAGCCCGATAAGAATCATAGCGTTCTGAGCTCGTTTCTCAGAACCGAGAATCTTCGCTAGTCTTTTGAAAAGGCGAGCATCTTGTCCATCCATGTATACAATGGCTTTGCCAGGAAGCTCCGGCCTGCTCGAGATATCCAGCAAGATGAAAATAGAAGTTCGAGGTAAGATATATAGCTAGTGGGTTGTAGCGACGGCATCATTAGCGGCTCTAAAAAGGGAGATAATTTCATCGAGCGATTTTCCTTCAAATTCAACGCCTACATCTTTCGCAAGTGCCTTGGATATTCTTGCCTCGACAACTGACTCTCCATTTCCAAACATCTTTGTTAGAGCAATCCTGAGAATGCCGATGTCCTCTGCGAGTCGTTCAAAGTTTACAGAGTGTTCTTGTTCTAGGATCGCAACGATTGCTTCAAGAGATCTTTGCGGTGCGAAATGAGCTAGGCTCGATAAGACAGCCTTTTTCATAAGCCTATTCATATGTGAGGTACTCCACTTGATTACGCTATTACTTTCTTCTGTAGTGGATCCGATCTGCAACCAATATCCCCGCTGATGTTATCTTTGCAAAAAAATCATTGTGATAGCGAGAGAAAAGCCATTGTGGATTCAGAATCTATGTTGGTAATCGGCCAACTTCCATTATCACGAGAATAGGCTGGAAATTGACCATGTACATAGAAGGAATCCAACTGGACGAAATTGCAAAGATTTCAATACGTGTTAGATACGCCCATTTAGAATCATGGAGAAACACATCAGAGTTACTACCCAAGGCCGGCTCACCATTCCAAAGCAGATCAGAGACATGTTCGGGATAAAAGATGGGCAGCACTTACTGATGGAGACAGATTCCGCAAAGAAGGAAATCATACTTGTACTTCAGCCCACGATTTCCGATTACAGGTAGCGCTCCTGAATCGGAGAAATTAAATGCATTGACTTCTTTGTTCATGTGGATAGATAATCACATTGGAATCCAAGCTTAGTCCCAGACGCTCGGCTCGATCTGAGACTCTAGGTCTCTCGGGGATACGCGTGATCTTCGAGAAGGTTGCAAAGATCCCTGATGCCATCCGCTTGGAGTTTGGCGAGCCAGATTTTGACACTCCCACAAACATAAAGGCCGCTGCCATCGAAGCTATTAGAAACGGGAAGACAAAATATTCTTCGAGTGCTGGTATTCCGGAACTGCGCAAAGCTATAGCTTCCAAGTTCAAAAGCGACAACAGCATAGAGTATGAACCATTGAAGGAGATCATTGTCACTGCGGGAGCCACTGCTGGCATCAACCAAGCTCTTCTCGCGACAGTGGATGTCGGCGATGAAGTCTTGGTTCCAGATCCAGGGTGGGCGACTTATGTTCATGCAGTCAACATCACTGGAGCAAAACCGGTGCTTTACGCTTTGCACGAACGGACAGCGTATGCCGTAGAAATTGAAAATTTGAAGAAACTCGTGACCCGAAGGACTAGGGCGCTTCTCATAAACACGCCGAGCAATCCAATGGGGTCGAGTCTCACTCGAAGGAACATTGAGGATATCGCCGAGTTTGCAATGGAGCACAATCTTATTGTGTTATCAGACGAAGTTTATGAAAAGTTCCTCTACGAAGACAATTCAGGAAACGCGCATATCAGTATAGCCAGCATAAGTGGAATGAAGGATCGCGTCGTCACAATCAATGCCTTTTCAAAGACCTATGCTATGACAGGCTGGAGAATTGGCTACGTCGGAGCTCCAGAACCAATTGTTGCTGCCATGACAAAGATCAATGCCGCCACCAGTTCATGCGTTTCCACAATAAACCAGTATGCAGGATTGGAGGCCCTTAATGGTCCCCAGGATTCGGTCTCGAAGATGATATCCGCTTTCTCGGAAAGAAGACAGGTCTTGGTCAACGGACTGCGGGAATTTCACGGATTCAAATGCGCGATGCCAAGCGGAGCGTTCTATGCATTTCCAAACATTACAGGAACTGGACTTGCTTCAGAGAAGCTGGCGATGAAGATAGTCGACGAGGCGCACGTGGCTGTCGTCCCAGGTTCAGCATTTGGCAACCAGGGTGAAGGATATCTCAGACTTGCCTATGCAAACTCTGTCGAGAATATACGCGAAGCACTTACCAGGATGAGAAAGATTTTGGGTTAACTTCCTGTAGCTCTTGTAATGTGCACGCCAGCAACCTTCATCGCGGGTGCGTAGGTGGGTGTGCTTACCTCCCACCAGCGTATCCATTCTCTTTCCTTGGATATCGATTTGATATTCTGCAGTTGCCGAGGTATCGAATCACTGACGCGCAGACCCGCAATAGGTTCACTGATCTCCCCACTCTGAATTCGGAATGCGGCGTCTCTAGGGACGGTCGAATACTCCCCGGTTCTCATGTTCTGATATCGCGTATACCAGTTGTTGGTTATCAAGAGACCGTTATCTGTTTCCTTCACTATCTCCTCCAATGAGGAATCACCGCGACTGAAGACGATTGTCGACGGTCTTGGTGCTATAATGCCTGCGCTCCCCGTGCTCTTTTTTCCAAATTTTTTTGCAGTCGTGCTGTTATGAAGCATCTCGGTGAACTTACCGTTTATCACAATCTCGTTCGTTCTCGTAGGTATTCCCTCGTCGTCGAAGATCCTTCCGCCCAGACCCCCCTCATAGACCCCATAATCCTCGATAGTTAGATTTGTCACGGCGACTTCCTGACCCAGCTTGTCTGCAAGAAACGAGTTTCCGGATTCAATCGAAAAGGCAGATGCGTTGGAGGCGACAGGTAGTATGTTGGCAACAACAGTAGGTGAGAAGATCACGTCATAGTTTCCATCCGGCATCGTCTTTGGGTTGAGAGATCTTTTGGCATCATCTCCGGCCTTCCTACCAGCGCGTTCATGATCGAAGCCAGAAATGTAAGAAGAGCAAGACAACCCCTGTCCAGAAGCATTGTCATCGGCAAAAGCCCTAACATTGAGGAGAACCTGTGTTTGCCTGTCCTTGCCACTAGCTTCACCCGAGGTAACGATTGTCACTTCAGTGGACTCTGTATTCAAGGATCCGCTGACTCTCTTCGCGCCAGCGCTGATTCCTTGGTCGATTGTCTGCTTCACGTAGCTTACAAGTTCCGCATCGGCTACCTTTGGATCATAGTTTGCGTGTCCGCTGTATCGAAACGGTCCAGCTGGGAGAGGCACGTAGTCATTGCTTGGAGGAAGGGCGTCGCAGGATTTCACGAGGTTTGATATAAATTTCTCAATCCCCTCCGTGGTCGGATTGTACGTAGCGCCGATCATCCTCTTCCCACCCTTCGAAATGTAGATTTCGAGTGTTAGGTTCCGGACGTTGTTCACGAGCGTGATTATGTTGTTTGCAAACCTCACTTGAGAGTCGTCGGAGTCTGCACAAATTACTGATACATCATTGCAGCCCGCCTTCCTTGCGCAAGACTCTGCAGTCTTTGCTATTTCGTCGGTCGAGATCTCGCTTGCCACTACCTTGCACCGATCCTCACGTTGCGGAGCCTGACATGTGGCGCACCGAAAAAGACAGGTGCGCCTTGCATAGGGTCTCCTTTTCCGCATGTGCCGCATGAATACTCCATGTCGTTACCACGAGCGTCGATGCTTCCCCAGTATTTCGGAGTCGTGATTTCAAGGACGGGATCTTTGATCGCTTCGCCCAGCTTTCCATTGGCTATCAAATATGCTTCAAGACCCACGTAACGCTGGTTCAACCGTTTGTCGTCAATATTCCATTCCATAAAGCTCTTAATGTAGACACCGCGCTTTACCTCACTGAGCATTTCTTCAAACGTCCAATCACCTTGTTCAATGTAGGTGTTACCCATTCTTATGATGGGTTCACGATCAAATTGGACGGCACGTGATGAACCGTTGCTATTGACATTGAAGTAGCTTGCAGTAGCCCTATTCTGCAGGAATTCTGTGAACTTGCCTGCAGTGATCAGTCGCCTCTTCCGGGCTTTCACGCCTTCATCGTCGTAGAGATAGAAACCCATAGAGTTTGGAATTGTAGGATCGTCGGAGACGAAAGCCTCTGGACTACCTATCTGCATTCCTAGCTTGTCAGGTTTAAGGAATGACTCGCCCGCTTGAGCGCCCTCTCGTCCCAGAATCCTGTCAGCTTCCCCGGGATGCCCGCAGGATTCGTGGGAGGTCAACCCGGCTACATTCGGTCCCAGAATGAAGTCAAGTTTCTCATCCTTTGGAGGTTTCCTTGATGCTTTGATTCCGGGTATCATTCCTCTAAGATGGGATGGAATATATCTTGTCAGATCTAGTTTCTCGATAATCTCCCAGCCACCACTCCCTCCAAGGCCGGAGTAACCGGGAGGCACAGTCACCATAATCGGCTTTCCTCCGTACATGCAAACGATCATTCCAAGATACGAGACTCTTGGAACTCTGCTCTCTAGTCTCGATCCTTCAGAGTTGCAATAGTACTTTTCATCAATGTTGTACCAAAGGTAGAGGTTCCTGTTTGGGAAATTGACATCAGCGATCGGCTTTGATAAAGAGCTGTCAATTTCTCTGAGAAAAGAAATCATGGACTCTACTGAAACATTTTCAAGCTTCTTTCTTTCTTCGACTGACCATTTTTCCGAGTTGCTCTCTTCCAAAGAGAAACGGATTTTTTCACGCGTGACCGCAGAAGCAGCTTTAGCATTCTTCACAACCCGGTCGACCAGTTGTCTCACGCTTTCATGCGTCAGAATGTTTGTTGCTCCAAATCCCAGCACTCCTTGGTAGATCATCCTAATCCCAACGCCCTCGGCATCTGCTATTGCAGCGGGCTCCGGGTTTCCGTTTCGAGTAAAACAAGTTACGTCGCTAGTCTTCTGGTATCGTGCCTCAGAGTATTCGCATTGATACCGACCTGCCACCTCAAGAGCGTATTCTGCGATGTCCTGATTCAAGCTAAACTGGAACTCTCCCTGTAGTGGGGTATTTGGTCATTTCCTTAATTTCTAACTCCAGTTTCAGTTTTTCGGATATCAGTTGATGAAACAGACAAT
>DAHVAI010000006.1 GCA_027314685.1 Nitrososphaerota archaeon
GTAGTCAATATCATCTTCTTTTTGCCAAGATTTGCTCCGGGTAACGCCGCGGATATTTTAGCTGGAGCCACTAGACTACCGTCGGTAGCAGTGGTTGAAATTACGAAAAGATTTGGACTGGACCAGCCATTGTATGGACAGTACATCACTTTCTGGAAAGATGTTCTGCTGAACTTTCCACCATATCTTGGTATTTCATACGGATATTTCCCGGTTTCAGTTTCATATTTGGTGGCTGTTAGAGCTGGATGGAGCTTCCTTCTCATTCTAACCAGTTTGGCAGTGGGTGAACTCCTGACTTATTTTGTAGGAGCCGCGGCATCGATCCGCCGCGGGGGCAAATTCGAAATTGCATCTCTGTATTCTCTTATCACGTTTAACTCAGTGCCGCTCTTCTGGTTTTCGATGGTCTTGCTATATGCGTTCGCGATATACGCTCATGTTTTTCCATTGTTTGGAGCAGTTTGCTTGAGCTGTACTCCAGGATCATTTGCATACTATGGGTCTATTATTTGGCACATGGTCCTGCCTGTTGTAGCTCTTAGTATTTCCCTGTTGGGAGAAAGCTTCCTGATACTTCGTGGCTCAATGCAAGAATCGCTCAAGAGTGATTACGTGCTTTCAGCAAAATCAAGAGGTTTGTCAAATTGGAATATATCCTCCGGTTACGTCATGAGGAATTCTCTCCTTCCATTGGTTTCAGTAGTTTCATTTTCCATGGCTAGCATGTTGAGCCGTTTGATTCTGATTGAAGCGGTGTTTGGTTATCCGGGACTAGGAGACTTGCTTGTCGATGCCGTCCTTGGAAGGGATTATCCTGTTATCACGGGTGAGTTGTTCTATCTCACTCTGATTGTTATCTTGGGAGGAATTATAGGCGATATTCTCTTGGTTAGGCTAGATCCTCGGCTGAGGAGCAACAAGTAGGTCGATAAGGTATGCAATCTACGTCCTTTGAAGAAAAGAGTGTATTCTCGAGGATACTTCATCGGAAGCCTGCCATTGCAGGATTGATAATCCTCGTCTGTATTCTAGGGTTTGTCTTGATTGGTCCACATGTGTGGCCGTATCACGCCTTCCAAATTTCCGGACCTGCAAACTCCCCTCCCTCCCTCGCTCATCCTTTTGGAACTGACTATCAGGGTGATGATATCATGGCTCAGGTGATGTATGGAGCTTATCCAACTTTACTAGTTGGTATTGTTTCCTCAATCTTTGCTACTTTGATAGGATTTGTCGCGGCTCTCTATGGCGGATATTTCGATAGAGTCAGACCCTTTGTTTCGGTAATAACTGACATTGTGTTAAGCTTTCCTTCGATAGCTCTGCTGATTGTGATCGGTTCGCTATTCCTACCTAGTGACCCGGTGATAGCAGGCGGATTGATTGTGATTCTCTGGGCGACTTGTTCAAGAGCTATACTACCGCAGGTTACTTCACTAAAGCGCTTGCCTTATGTCGACGCCGCAAAGACTTCTGGATTCAGTCATAACAAGATCCTTTGGAAAATAATTGCACCAGCAGTTGCACCGATTGGTATGGCCTATTTCATCCTGATTACATCTGTGGGAATTATCATAGCTACATCAGTTTCCTTCTTGGGATTGGGGAACTTCACTGTGATTAGCTGGGGAACAATTTTCTTCTACGCTCAGGAGTACGCGTTCTATCTAGGTGATTGGTGGTGGGTGGTTGCTCCGGGCCTCATGCTTGCGCTCACTGCTAGCGGATTTGCCCTAATTGGCTTTTCGATAGAGGAAATCATGAACCCGAGGTTGAGAAAGTAGTATGTCAGAAATGCTGGAAATCAAGAATCTTTCAGTGGAATATAACATAGAGAAAACTGTGGTGCATGCTCTGGACCAAGTATCTCTGAGCATTGGGACCAAAGGCACCATTGGTGTTGTAGGCGAATCAGGTAGTGGCAAGACAACTCTTGGAATGTGTATCATGAACCTGATAGAGCCTCCTGGAAAGATATCCACCGGCCAGGTATCTTACTTGGGCAAGAATATTCTTGATTTACCCGATAAGGCTCTCAGAAAATATCGATGGGAAGAAGTTGCAATGATCTATCAATCAGCCATGAACTCGCTGAATCCAGTAAAAACTGTGACCCATCCAATAGTAGAGGTTCTTCGACATCACAAGGGAATGTCAAAAGTTGAAGCCACTGAAAAAGCAATCAATCTTCTCAAAGACGTAGGAATAAACCCCAGTCGCGCAAACTCTTATCCTCACGAGATGAGCGGCGGAATGCGGCAACGTGTTGTAATAGCTCTAGCTTTGGCATTGTCACCCAAAATACTGATTGCTGACGAGCCGACATCTGCACTAGACGTAGTGACTCAGAAACAGATACTAGCTTTGATTAAGAGGGAGATCACTCAGAATAATCAATCTATGATTTTTATTACTCATGAGATTGCTCTTCTGAATGGTTTGGTTGAGGAAATTGCCGTTATGTACGCTGGCGAAGTCGTTGAACGCGGCAAGCTGGCTGATGTGATTGCCAAGCCGTTTCATCCATATACTGAAATGTTACTTAGCACAATACTTGCCGTTGATTCTCCAAAGAGAGATCTTGCTGGGTTTGCCACAGCAGCAAAGGAAAGAGCTGTTTCGAAGCAAAAGAACGCCTGCAGGTATTCAAACAGGTGCAAGTACGCATTTGACAGATGCTCGCGAGAAAGACCGTTGCTGAAAGAATCTGATAATGGGAGGCTGGTTGCATGTCACAAGTACAATTGAGTAACAGCGATAGTGGTGTTCAGGCAAATGATCCATTACTGAAAGTATCTGATCTTTGTGTCTACTTCAAATCAACTACTGGATCTTTCAGGTTGAAAGAGAGTACTGTAATTGCCGTAGACCAAGTTTCGTTTTCACTAGGCAAATCGGAAGTGGTAGCTGTAGTCGGTGAAAGTGGGTCAGGAAAGACAACTCTAGCTAGGTGTATTATGGGTCTCGTCGAACCCACTTCGGGTTCTATCGCCTTTGATGGAAAGGAAATCTCAAGATCGAAAGCAATCGATTCGCGTGATTACAGACGCGCAGTTCAGATCATTTACCAAGACCCATTCGAGTCGCTTACCCCGAGACTAAACGTTCACGAAACAATCGCGATGCCGTTGCGCGAACTGTTAGGCATGAAGGACAAAAGCCAGATCACGGCTAGGGTTCGCCAGCTTCTTGAAGAAGTTGGTTTAGA
>DAHVAI010000285.1 GCA_027314685.1 Nitrososphaerota archaeon
TTTGTCGCTGCGGCTTTCGTATACCTGTTTAATCCCTCTGTTGCTGTATTCGGTGCCTTTGCAGTCCTGATTTCGTATCTCCTGTTCGATGTCTTTGAGCTTGGTGCCCTTGGCGTTGAGCTCTTCATTGGAATATTCAACCTTGTGATGTACTCGTTTCTAACTACTTACTCGCACTGAAACGTCTCTCAGAACTTTGTCTTGTTCAGGCTTTTAGGAATACCGCTGCTTTCTGCAAACCTTCTGGCACAGATCCTTTTAGTTGCAAGCATCTTACTGTTTGCGAACTTCGGATTGAACGTTTCGCTTCGTAGGCATAGAGGTCGCACGATCGCACCGCGCGTGAGCTAGACCTGCAGAATCTCGGAAATTTCGTTTGCTTCGTTGCCCAATGACTCTAGCTTCTCAATCACGAAGGCTTTGTCCAGAGCTTCTTGGTCATCCTGTGGAGCTTGTCTCATAGCTTCTTTTACAGAGCTCGAAATTGCCTTCCAGCATTTGTCGAAGAACTCCGAGAACTCCAGGGTCTCCAACAGAGACTTGTTCTCGCATGTGATTTTTGTCATCGCAACCTTTCTCTTTTCAAGATCATTCATGGCTATCCATATCCGCTCCAGGGTCCTGATGAAAGCGTCAGAATCCAAGTGAACATTCAAACCCGGTTCCTGAGTGAGGTCGATCGTCACCGCAGCGTGTGAGTACTGCAATGTCAACGATGCGTGGTCGCCGTGTCTGCTATAGATTAGTTTGACCCGGTCCACACCATCTGTCTCTGAAGATTCCACGACGAGGCTCGTATCAGTTGCCTCTGCATAAGTAACGACAAACTGTTCGAGACTCCTATAATCCGGCACGGGCTCCTTTTTCAGCCAGCTTCGGCCAAGGCCAATTGGTATGCGCAGGTTTCGTTCAAATACACCCAATCTCAGCTGTCCCTTGAAGAACGTGTTCACTTTTGCGTCAAGCATAAACTCGTACTCGATGCTGTCCTGGCACCTGTATCTTGCCTTTGCCGCGTATGCCCCATCTTGAAGAGTCACCGCGATCGAACGGTCTATGACTGACAATGGCGATGCCGAAAGGAACGCTTCAACGCTCTTTACTGCCCGCGTCTTTTCCGAATTGTAATCTGAATCCATCGTAGAAAGCTGCGTCTGCGCGTCCTGGTTCATCTTCTGCTTCATCATTTCGACAGCTGTCATAGAAAACCCGCCTATCTGCTTCGAAAGCTCGTTAGTGCGCGCCTCTCCAAGAACATCCTTTAGCTTAGCAATATCCTCTGCTACATCCACCTTGAACGTCTCAAGCGCGATAAGCCTACTCTCTGCGTGCTCCTTCGACTCTTCCCTCTTTCTTTCCAGCTCCCGTAAGCGTTGCAAGTAGAGCATCGAATCCACGAGGCTTGTAAAGGCCTGCCTTATCGACCTATTCTGCACTTTTGAGGAATAGCTTTGGCTCGGAAGCATTTGGGCCAATTCAGTCTCAAGAATTCTATAAACGTTCTCTTTTTACACGCTGATAGCGATTACTTTAGATCAGGGAATAAAAATACGGCCCCTAATGGATTCGGCCGCCTGTACAATCTCTCAGGATTTGATTTTACCCCTTGCCATAGTATCACCTAGTAACCGTTTGGCTTTATCTCGTCGATTGTCGAGTTATGCAATAATTGCAAGGATTCAATTGTCACCATGCATTACGGCATAGCTACCTACTAGACCCTCATATAATCGATCGCAAGGGCAGGCTGGCGAGAACCGCTGTCCACGCCTAATCAGTTGTGAACGATCTCTCTTAGCTAAGAACAGCTCGATTCCTCGTGAAACCCATAGAACAGAGCCTGAAACCAAATTAGCAGATTGACACAATAATGTCACGGCAATCACCATCACAAAAGTAAAGCGGATGATGTCTCACATATCAATGACCAAGAAAGCCAAGGTGCTTCTCAACAGTCTTGTCGTCCAGTCCGAGATACTTGTCCACAGTCCCTACGTCATACCAGAATGTCTTCACGTAGTATGCACCCACCTTTATCCTCGAATGCAAGAGTTCTGGAACAAAATTTCGCATCAAGTCAACCTGCGAGCCTTTTTTGACCATCTTGGTCAAAATCTTGATCGCGTTCCCACCGAGAACCATATTACCGATCGTGACGTTAATGTCATACTTTGGCTTTTCAATCAAAGATACCACCTTATTCTCCCTAACTTCAGCCACTCCGACTGGCAGAGTATAGCCCTTGGATAACACGAGTGTTGCGTCAACTTTCGAAGACCTGTGCACATTTAGCATTTCGCTCAAGTTTATGTTCGATAGGATGTCTCCATAGTAAATTACCACGTCCTCATCTTTCCTTATCTTGCCTCTAGAGATCGCACTCGCAAGAGCTCCGGCGCTGCCAGATGCTTGCACAGGATCCTTCGAGTAGTTTATGCTTGCCTCAAACCTAGAGCCATCGTCGAAATAGTTCTCAATCTCCTCTGCTCTGTATCCGGTGAGCATTGTAATGTTCTTGATCTTATGGTAAACGAGCAGTCGGACAACGTATTCCAGGAGTGGCTTTTTCCTCGGGCCGATCGGAACCATTGTCTTTTGAAAGTAATTCGTGAGCGGGCT
>DAHVAI010000291.1 GCA_027314685.1 Nitrososphaerota archaeon
CTGGTGGCGACTGAGAGGACTCTTGTTGCAATACTAGAAAACTGCTACAGAAAGGACTCTCGGGTCATTGAAATCCCAAAGGCACTAGTTCCATACATGGATTCGCAGACTGAAATTGCTCCAATCGCGTGCAAAGAATAGCTTAACTTATATTCCGTCTAAAACGATATGGTTGGTTACTAATGCCGAAGCCGAAAAGAGCAGGCAAGGTGAAGGATAAGTGGCGAGAGAAGAGGTGGGTCACTGTTCTTGCTTCGCCAAGTTTTGAAAGGGCGCCTATAGCCTATATCCCGATAACCAGTAATGAACTTGCAATCGGGCGTGTCATTGAGACCACCCTTTTCGATATCACAAAGCAAGATCCTCAACAGAATATGTTGATCAAGCTTCATTTTCAGATTAGCAGTATTGAAGGCAACACTGCGACCACCATCCTGAAGGGCCACGAGTATTCAAGGGAGTACCTCAGAAGCTTGGTCAGAAGAGGCGCATCAATGGTAAACTTTATCCGAGACTACAGGACCAAAGATAACGCGGTCGTGAGGGTCTATGTGGTCGCGTTTACTTTTGGTCGGATAAACTCCTCGAGGAAGCACGAAATCAGACTCGTCACAAGCAAGATTATTTCCGAGAGAACGCAGTCGATGGTGTATGAACAGTTTGCACAAGAAGCGGTGAAGCAAACACTCTCAAGGGAACTCTATGATGCTTGCAAGGAAATTGCAAAGATTCGCCACCTCGGAATCAGAAAGATTAAGTTGATCAAGGGCGGAGATGGAATGGCATACGTGCCGGCGTCTGGCGATGAAACAGAAGATGAACTTAAAGAAGAAATAGACAAAGCCGAAGCTGCCGCTCCAGAGATAGCTGCTTAGCCTCGCTTCGCCGAAGAAACTATCTTCAGTACGTCATTGTTTTTCAGGACGTATTCTGCGCCTAACCTTAATCCGGTTCGTGCATCGATTGCGTAAAGGAACGAATTACCTAGGTCGGTGTGTATCTTGTACGCGAGGTCTTTCGCATTTGACCCTTCATGCATTATTCTGGCGTCGGGCAATACGTTTCCCTTCTTATCGGTGAACTTTGCCTCATCTTCGACAGAATAGACGACTATACCGTGCAATAATCTAAGGTAAGCGTCGTTGACGGCCGCCTGAACACCTGTTCCGTGCCAAATGTCGAGCACTTGGGATTGTACCAAGTCCAGGGCCCTTTTTTGTGCTTGGCTAATCTTTGAGGGGTCTTTCACTTTGAACGACGAATCACCGGGTATGTAGCTTATCAAATCGGACTGCGACGCTCTTCTTAGGAGCAGTTCGGCTTCCGCGGCACATGGGATGATCATTGAATCCTTCAACTCGCTAGTAATCCTTGAAATGTTCGCAGCCGCAGTAGGCTGGTCGCATTTGTTAGCGGCTATCAGTATGGGTTTTGAAATCTCGATCAGAGTCTGGCAGAACGAAAAGAGATCCTCGTCTTTCCAACCCGATGGTTTGTCAATTTTTAGTCCTAACCTATGTACAGACACTTCGATTGATTCCTCGTCTATGGAAAGTCCAGATAATTTTTCAACAAGAGCTGCTGGCAGTTTGATAGCGTTTGAAGCTCCTGATTCGACAGTACGCGTTATTTTTGGCCAGTCCTTGTCGAGTAGCGATTTCACCCAGAGAATGATTTCTTTTTTGATGAATGCTACATCGAACAACGGATCGTGCGATCCAGGTTCACCAACCCTTCCTTCCTCATCTGTGCTTCCAGAGGCATCAACAACGTGAATCAGAGCATCCGCTTGTCTTAGATCATCGAGAAACTTGTTTCCCAGTCCCTTCCCGGACGAAGCTCCTGGGACCAAACCAGCTACATCTACCAATCTGACGGGTATCAGCCTCGTTCCATCGACACATGAAGAATTTACAGGATTGTCTCTTACACCGAGCTCAACATGGACGCATTTCACACGAATGAAGGCATTTCCGACGTTTGGTTCAATAGTTGTGAACGGGTAATTGGCCACCGGGACGTTCAGTAGCGTTGCCGCGTTAAAAAAAGTGGATTTGCCTACGTTTGGCTTTCCAACGACACCTGTTAACAATTCTTTTGCAGTATCCAACGAGCCGTGAGCAAACAATTAAAGCATAACGCTGATGTCGATTGCCCGTTTACAGAATGAAAATACTCGTGAGCGACCCTATTTCGGATGACGCCATCTTACTGCTGAGAAAAAGTAATACTGAATTTCAATACAGCCCTGAGATAACTCCTGAAGA
>DAHVAI010000293.1 GCA_027314685.1 Nitrososphaerota archaeon
GACTACAGCGAAAAAGACTGTGAGGTAGATGAAACCTCGCTTGACTAGATAGTGCAAGGTGCAAACATCAAAATTTGTCAGATATGTAAGCGTTTACTGCGGTTACGGAATTTACTAACCCCGTAGGACAAAAGTTTTTTCAGAAAAGTATTTGCCGACGAAACTCGAATCAGACTTTGACGAATCTTTTCGAAAATCATAACTGAAAAGAGCTCTTTCCGTGCATTAGAATTAGCAATTGCCTTCTTATAATGAAATGAGAAAAGGACGATCAGAGCAAATTGTTTGATCTGCTCAAGGTATAGATGTCATCTTGCACTAGGCGATTTGGTTAGCTGTGGCCCTTGCAGATTCTTTTTTTATGATTTCATCAAGTATTTTTTTCGGAGTCAAAGGCGCATTGTTCAATCGCACACCTACTGCGTTATGAATCGCATTTGCAATTGCGGCACCCACCGCGACCATCCCTACCTCTCCAACACCCTTAGCGCCAAATGGTCCATCGATTTGTTTAGACTCCATGATTATACACTCAAAATCCGGAGAGTCCAAGCTAGTGAGGAGCCTATAGTCCAAGAATCCTGAATTCAATAATTTCCCATCTTCAAAATTCATCTCCTCCGACACGGAGAGTCCCATTCCCATGATCGCCGCGCCACTTATCTGTGATTCAACAGCAGATCTGTTAATCGCCCTCCCGGCATCAACCACCGATACAACTTTGAGTACTCTCAGCTCTCCTGTTTTTACGTTAACAGCCACTTCTGCTGCTTGTGCAATTGGTGTATAGAAAGCGCAGATTCTTACTTGGTCGTGACCCCGAGGCAGATCCACAGGCTGCGATGTTTGAGGATCAATCTTTGAGGTTCTGACCATCCATGTGCCTCTACCGACAAACTCTCCTTCCTCCCCGACCATCAGAGGGACGCTCGACATTCTCGCAGAGAATAGATCTCGGTAAGTAAGAGCTTCCTGACTGTTCTTTCTTACAATCTTTCCATCACTAATCTCTAGGCTGTCTATTGGACATTGGAGTTTAGTAGCCGCAGCCCTAAGCATTTGTCTCTTCAAATCCCTACAAGCTAGTATCACTGCATTTCCGAGATTGAAAGTTCCTCGACTGGAAATGTTTCCATCATCATATGGAGTGTAAGCAGTATCAGGGAAAGTAACACGGACCATCTCCATAGGAACTTGCAGTTCCTCGGCGGCAACTTCAGCCATCGCAGTCCTGATTCCTTGACCAGAATCTACAGTAGTTACTATCACGTTGAGCGAGCCATCTGAAAAAAGCTTCACGTATGCGATTGAAGTTCCAGGAGCTTGACTATACTTGCTTCCAACGGCGATTCCCTTCGCGATTCGCCAATCTCCAACAATTCTTAACGGCTCTTTCCACTTTATCTTCTCAGCAGCCTTTGCAAGGCATTCCTTGATCGGAAGGTTGTGGACTCTTTCGCCGAGCCCTGATATGTCCCCATCCTGTAGCAGATTTCTTCTTCTAAATTCTACTGGATCCATACCTAGCTTGTAAGCAACAATATCCATTTGTTGTTCAACAGCCCATATCACTTGAGCCGTTCCGAATGTCCTAAACGCGCCAGCAGGAGGCAGGTTAGTATAAGCCCTATAAGTATCAACGGAGAGATTCACCGCCTTGTACGAGTCGGTGATGCAAAACGCGCAGTTTCTAGCAACCGCGTTCCCACTTCCACCTGCATAAGCTCCGCCATTCAGGTAGCAGACAACTTTCCTCGCGATCAGAGTCCCATCTTTCTTGACACCATCCTTAACATACACGACGAATGGATGCCTTACGACGGTCAAGAATTCTTCTTTTCTTGTAAGCACCATTTTAACAGGGCAAGATGTTTTGAACGAAAGCGCAGTACAAAGTGGTTCAAGCTCCATGTTGTTCTTTGCACCGTAGCTACCGCCCACCATCGTTTGGACGACTCTCACTTTCGATTGTGGTATCTGGAGAGTTTCCGACACCAAAGACACTATGCGGAAGGGTATTGCACAACCAGTCCAAATTGTGACCCCTCCGTCAGGCGTAGCCTGAGCGATAGATGCGTGTGGTTCTAGCGGACAATGCTGGCCAAAATTCGTCGAGAACTTGTTTTCAACAACGAGATCGGCATTCTTAAAGCCAGCTTCCACGTCGCCTTGTTTTACAGAAAAGTGGTTTGTAATGTTGTGAATCCCTTTCGGAATGTTCGCAGTATAAACAAGCGCTGCAGATTTGGTAGAGTAGCTATCAAAATCAGGATGAATTATGACTTTGGTCTTCGGATCAAGAGCTTCCTCCGCTTCGTAGACAGCCGGCAACTCCTCGTATCTCACTTTGATCGCCCTCACTGCCTCTTCAGCAGTTTCTTCATCGACTGCAGCAACCGCCGCGATCGGCTCTCCCACGTATCGCACTACTCCTTTTGCGAGTATGTACCTTTCTCGGATTGCGCTCCCGTAGCGTACATCTGGGAGATCCACACTTGTTATGATAGCCTTTACTCCAGGAAGGATTTCAGCTTCTGATGTGTCAATGCTTACGATTTTCGCATGCGGATATGGGCTGCGAAGAATTTTCCCGTGTAACAAATTCAATAATTGCATGTCTGAAGGATATTGCGCTTTACCTGAGACAACAAGCGGGGCCTCCATCATGATGTGAGGCTTGTCGATGTGTCTGAATTCCGGCATCTGTTCTAATTCCTGCTTCAGAGCCATGTTCACAACACTCTCGAATCATTCTGCATGTTGCTATTTAAGTCTCGATACGTCTTTTGCCACCGTTAGCTTACCCCAGACAAGATTCTTATAAATCGTGCTGCTCCGCAGATTCCAAGAACATCCTTTGCAAATTGAAACGGTCGAGTTTACGTTGAACGGCAAACATGTCAGCGTAAACGCGAAATCTACCGAGGTTCTCAGCGACATCTTGAGAGAAAAGCTCGGACTGATCGCAACCAAAGTCGCATGCGGTGAGGGAACTTGCGGCTCTTGCACAGTACTCATAGACGGCGAGCCAATTTATTCTTGTTTGACACTTGCACTAGATTGCAAGGGTAAAAAGATAGAGACGTTAGAAGGTCTGTCTAATGATCCAAACCATTTGCATCCAATTCAGCAAGCATTCTTGGATGAGAATTCCGCTCAATGCGGTTTTTGCACGCCTGGAATTATCATGAGCGCAAAGGCGTTACTAGATAACAACCCAAACCCCTCAAGAGATGAAGTGAAACTCGCGATATCTGGAAACATCTGCAGATGCACAGATTATTCGAGATACATCAATGCGGTATTGCTAGCTTCAAAGAGTTTGCGGGAAGCTAGGAAGGAAGTGTAGCGCAGGATGATAGATTTCACCTACCTCGACCCAGATACCGTGAAGGAAGCTCTTTCGCTTAGGGCAAAGTATGGAGATGAAGCGACTTTCCTGTCAGGAGGAACTAACGTTCTGTACATGATGAAACGTGAAGTGCGGAAGCCAAAATACCTGATTAACCTAAAGAGTGTGAAAGGTCTTAACACGATTCGTTGGGACGAAAAGGAAGGACTGACTGTCGGCGCATTGGTCAACTTAACAAAGTTGCAACATGATGAAAACGTGATCCTTAATTTTCCAATCCTTTCTCAGAGCACTAGTCGAATCGCTTCCCCCCAGATAAGAAACGCAGCCACGGTCGGCGGAAATCTCTCCCAAGAAGTGTGGTGTTGGTACTTGATGGAAGGATTTCCTTGCTGGATGAACGGTGGAAAACATTGCTTCGCTCCTGAAGG
>DAHVAI010000299.1 GCA_027314685.1 Nitrososphaerota archaeon
TGGCAATTAAGAAAGACAGAGGCGACAAACAAAGAGTTAACAGCCGACACTGGTCTAGCGAAATCATCAGCTAGCAAAAAAGTGCGCAGACTAGTTCAACTCGGTTTAGTAAAGTTCGAAATAGAAGATGACATGAAGCGAAACTTTGCCCTTTCACCAAACTTGAATGTTTCCAAATTGATGGCTGATGCAAGTTCAATTCCCTATTCGACAACAGAAAGGTTATAGATCTCTGAGATGTTTTGGCCCCTGCAAGCATACAATCAATTCTAGCTCATCTCAATCATCGAAGAATTCGCATTTTTTGAGCCGGAATATTCTTAACACCCAAGAGAACGCATAGGTACATGATCAGCTACGCTTTCGCAGTAGTAGCAATCGCGGGGGCATCGCTGATTCCTGCATACGTTTCGCTTTATGCTTTCACAAATCTAAAGATTCAAACACGATACCTTGCTGCCATAGGTCTTGGTCTAGCCATATGGTTTTTCTTCGACACATTCAACGATGCGGATCAGCTTGATGTAAACCAACAATTCACCGGAGGAGTGCCGCATATCGCTCACATCTTCATCTTTTGTGCGGGAATAGCAATTCTGGCAATCTTCGATTACTTTGTGCTTTCAAAGCCCTACGATCAGGAAACAGCGCCTAACATTCAACCACCTTATTGGAAATCACTTGTCTTACTTCCCATTGCAATTGCCTTTGTGATGGGAATACACAGTGCGGCTGAAGGTTTAGCTTTTGGCGGGGGAGCATCAGCAGCGACGACGCAGACGATATACGACGCTTTCGGGAACTTGCTTGCACTCATCTCATTTCCTGTGCATAAATTCTGTGAAGCCGGAATAGTAGCATGTGCTTATGCTATTTACGTAAAGAGGACCGAGGCCGTGAAAAGAGTCTGGCACATTCCCGTTCTAGGACTGCTGTTCGGTGGAACTACTGTTGTGGGAACAGCAGTAGGGTATTACTTTCACCCAGACATCACATACTTGTACGCTTTTGGAGTGACCTCAGGCATATATGCGATCATCAGGCTTGCAGAAGCAATCAGCCCGCGCTTTAAGGTTGGAGTGAACGCACCAGCATTTCTCGGTTGGAAAATCTTCTTTGCACTGCTGATTGGGTTTTTCCTATTATACTTTGCAGGTACGTTGCACTAGTAACGAATATTTACAATTCTGTCTATCGTGATCAGGGGGAGCCTGGATTTGAATGAGCCAATGAAAAGGATTCGCTGGGTTGCAGTAGCTGTCATTGTGTTTGTAGCGGCAATTTCTTTTCCAGCAGTTTATTCCTTGTACTCTTCAAACTCTGGCGGAACTCAGACGACAGGCTCTTCTGGCGTTTCGTCATCCACGTACGTAAACCCCAAAGAAATCTGCGCAGGACTCCCGAACAGTGCAATCGGAAGCGCAACCGCCAACCCTAATGCAACACACGTTTACTTTCTAATTGTCGAGGTTGACTACCCATCCCCATATGCAGGGATGAATGGAAGCTATTATCACGTAAACACTTCGTGGCCAGTTTTGACAGTCTATAAGGGACAGATGGTCACAATTCATGTGCTGAACTGTCCATCATCTTTTGAACCTCATGGTTTCGCAATCGGAAATTACTTCGCAGGAGGTGTGACGCTTTCACCAGGTCAAAGCTATACGGTTAAATTCGTCGCTAACGCTGTAGGACGTTACACTGTTTTCTGCAACGTCTTCTGCGCGATACACCAGTATATGCAGAATGGCGAGCTTCTCGTGAAGCCAATGCCACCAAGTTGAGTCTTTCCTGATGAGTCTAGCAAGCAATCCGCTTTGGCAAACCCTCTTGATGTGGGTTCTAGCCGCATCAATGGCTATAACCACCTCTGTTTTGCTAAAATGGACTGTTAGGTCAAAGGAAAACAAAGCTCCTTTAGACGTGCCCTTCATTCTCTTCATTTTAATATCAATGCTCGCCATGGTTGTTAGCGCGGTCGCTTACCTCCTATCTCCTAGCACCGGCCTGCTTCTCGACTTAATTGTAATCAACATGTTTGTGATGACTGGGGGCGTCCTCCCTATCTTTCTTTTCATCTCACTCAGATTGCCTCAGGATCAGAGTGTTCTTGAGGAGGCCTCGCAGACCCCGAAAATCACTCAACAGGGCGTTTCAACGAAGCCGCTTGAAAGCCATCGCGGCCTCATAGTGCCGTTGGTGGCAATACTGGTGTTGCTAAACGAGTTTTTCATGGGATGGGCCCTCGTTATTGCTTCGGGAATGGGCACGAATCAATCGACTCCACTCGCTTTGTTTTCTTCTGTGGTTAACTCGTACTGGTTTGTGTTCACGATGTCCGGTGAAATGCTGCTTACCACTTATCTCCTTAGAAATGAGATTGGAAGATCGTTCGTTTACATTGTTGCTTTCCAGTCTCTTATCATGCTCTTTTCTCCGCCAGCCGTTGACAACTCAAACTGGATTTGGTTATCTGTGATTGTCGGTAGCGCCCTAATGATTGTTCTCGTTATCTACATTTTCGAATTCATGGCGCGGAACAATTCCATAGATCAAAATTTTGCAAACTATACCTTCAGACTCTTGGCAATTTACGGGCTCATGATGTTCGGATTGTTTGTCTGGGAATTATATCATGTGGGCTCTGTCTTTTCAGTAAGCATACTGATTGAGATGTTAGTTTACTTCTACCTAATTCTCAACCGAAGTTACCAAGGAACAAGTGCGAAAAAATCATGGCTATTGGATGCAAAGTGGACGCTTGCAGTGGTCACAATGATATTTGTTGCCGAATATTTCATGGGAGGTCTGCTGGATGTTCAGATGTACGGACAAGAAACATTTCTTCATAGTCTTGAAATTGTTCCCATCGCGGGAAACGCCTTGACGGTCCTTGGCGCTGTTCTTTATGATTTCATAGTCTGGTTCGGAACTGTAACCGGATCGACATGGTTCTTGATCATGATGGGGATTGAGATGGGCGCGCTAGTCGCATTTAAGATGAAGTCTGCCAGGGAACTCGAGACAAAGATTCGTCTCGTTCTGGTGATCCTTGCCTACTCGATTTATTCCGTATTACTACCTTCATTTATAATATCAGGTTCACTACTTCCGAAGATACCCTTCATAGGGTGGAGCATGGGAGTTGGAGCTTCAGGAGCCGTTGCACCAGCCCTCCTTGTGGCAATCGTGGGGACCTACCTCATCAGTGGTACCTTGTCGTTCCTATTCGGCGGTCGTCAGGTCTGTTCGATGTTTTGCACTGCCGCCCTAATGTATCAAGGAACTTTCTACGACAAGATGAAGAGTTTCAACAGAAGTTCTGTGGTTGCAAAGAGATTTCTCACAACAAGGCTATCCAAACTCTATGGCGCAATTTTTTCCATGGTGTGGGGTTCGATCTTCGTTTCGGTTGCAATCTCGTACCTAGATTCGACAGGCATACTGCATCTTTCCGTGTTTGGCACCGATCCTGTTGTATTCTCATACCTCTTTTACTTTGACTTTCTATGGTATGTGGCGTTCATCACCATTCCATTTGTGGGCACTTATGCCTGCGTGAGCATGGGTTTCTGTCATTGGGGTACATTCAATCAGCTAGTAGGAAGACTGGGTTTTTTTAAACTCAAGGTCAAAAGCACCGACACCTGTGTCAACTGTCCTACCAAGGATTGCGCGATGGCCTGCCCTGTGGGGTTGACAAATCTCCCAAGCGAATTCATCAAGAAAGGAGAGATGAAAAATCACAAGTGCATTGGAGTTGGAGATTGTGTTTCATCCTGCCCATACGAGAATATCCAATTTCACGATATTCGGCATTGGGCAAAGGCCAAGATCGGGAAAGCTGAAACGGGAGGAGATATCATTCAGCTGCGGGGCATGGCCAAGTCAAGGGCAAAAAAATCAGATTTGAATCAAAAGGCGTAAAACTAACCCAGTCTGCAGGAGATAACTTTAATCATTCCAAGCATTTCATAAAACGTCGGCGGGCTTTGTTCTCGAGTAGCTCTCCCCGAGTTGATCCCGAATTACATTAGCACTAAAGTATCAAGAAAGACGAACATCGCTATTGATGGTCGGAGCGGGCTTGTCGATAACGGTCATGCTTGTACCTCCACTCTACGTCCTTGAGAACATGAACCTAACGGTCAGGATGATAACGGAAATACTTCTGTTCGTTTACGCAATCATGTTCGGTTATGCTCTTGAAAAGTATGCGTCCGCCAAGATGGCAGTTGAATCAAGAAAGGGTCTTGTCAGCCGAGCACACCACAAGTTAAGTCTAGTCAACAGATCCACTCGTGGGCTAATCTTTGTGCTGTTGATACCTTCAATCCTAGCAGTATACTGGAATTACCCTCCAACATTTGATACCACTGCTCAAAACATTCTTCTCCGATACTCATCAGACCTGTCATATCTTGTTGCTGCGATTCTAGCTGGGTTTGCAGTCGTTCATGTAGGCAAGAAGTTGAAAGTTCTGCTACTCTATTTCGCATTCATGTCCGTTGGTATGATGGGATCTATGATGCTCGTATGGCAGCCAGGATTCTACACCTTCTATTCTGCTGTGCAGAATACAGACATGAGTACATTCATGATGATGTTCGGTGCTTTCGGGATCATGGGTTTTAGTTCTTATTTACTCAAAGTCATGGACGTTATTTGACCGCGTCCATGCATTCTGTTTACATGAGCCATCTATGAGAAGGCCTTCTTCAGTCTGTTAATCGAATCGAGATTAAGTTTCAAAATTATCGCAGTTCCCGGTGGAAAAAGGAAGTAAGTTAGGAAGTAAGCGGCGATTATCGAAGGGGACGCCAACGATGCTGTTGGTGCTGCCAATAGCG
>DAHVAI010000043.1 GCA_027314685.1 Nitrososphaerota archaeon
CGGCAAAGGAGCAATCAGAGAAGCAACTTTGCAGCAGGTTGCCGTTCTGCCAGATGGTTGTGTAAAGGCCGGTTATTGGTACACTCGCGCCATTGACCGTATTGACATTGATGTTCGAGTATCCCTGAGGGAGTGACTGGCAGATATTCGCGTAGACAGCTGTCTCTGTCATATTTACCGTTGTTGTAAAATCTCTGAACCTAGCTGTGGAGCCACTATCTAACCAGTAGCTGAATCTATAACAACCGTAATCATAGACACCTACAGCGAAAGTCTGGCCATATGGCACGTGCAAGGAAACTGGCATGAAACCAATTGCTGATAGAACGGACTGCGAAGAATCAGCTGATTGACTCCAAATGTCCGCATAGAAGCCGCTTAGAACACTCCCCGTGGTGTTCTGAGCATTGATGGTAAAAAAGATAGATGGAGTTGTCGAGACGGAAGTTGTAGTACTCGTCGAGGTTTCTGTCGTTTTAGTAGTTGTCGATAATGTCGACGTTGTGGATGGAGTTGTTGTAGAAGTTATTGTGGTTGTCGGAATTGTTGAAGTGGTAGAGGTGGTCGATGTTGGCGTTGTCGAAGTGGAAGTGGTTGGTGATGACGTAGTTGATGTCAGCGTTGTTGTGGTAGACGTGGGGATTGTAGACGTAGAAGAGGCTGTGGTGGTAGACGTGGATGTTATCGGTGCAATGACACACGTGTTAGAGATTGTGTTGCCTTGCATAGTCACATCGCCGGTATTTGCTAGGGCCGCACCTTGCAAACTTGTTCCCGTTGCAATAGTAACGCTGGAGTAAGCCAATATCGTTCCTATGAAAGTGGTGGACGTGCCGAGAGTAGCACCACCTGCGCTTGTAACCCAGAAGACGTTACAAGAATCCGCGCCATTTGTAAGAACTATGCTACCTCCGGTTGTAGATAGCGCGCCTGCTATTGCATCTGGTGCTTGGAAAATCCAGATCGAGGAAGAGTCACCGTTTCCATTCAAGGTTAGAGATCCCCCTGACAGAGTAAAGGTTGTAGAAGCAGAAGAATAGACTCCAGGAACGAGAGTTTGCCCATCCAGGGCTGTTAATATGGTCGTGGGCGCGTAGCTCATCGCCTGTGTGATTGCGCTAGAGAGGTCAGTTTGGGTTGTTGACGGAGCCCCAGAAGGATAATTCGTTCCAATGATAGTCACTGTCCCAAATCCGGTTTCCGACGGAGTAGGATATGACCCTACGTCACCAGTGATCGTGGTGGTTCCAGTGTTAGTAATGCCAGAGTATGCCAGAACTGCAAAAGGGGAAGCTGTCCCTAAATTTACCGAGGTAGATGCACTTGAAGGACCTGCGGAGAACAGAAAGCTAAACACTGGGAAGAATAACATTATAGTAACAGCCAGTACTGAAAACATGACTATTCTTCTTGGCACAATAGATCATGGATAAAATCATCCGCCCGAAGTTATGGTTATGCATACAATCGTCAGAATTTTCTATGCTAACAATAGTTCATTATAGTCCCTTCGTTCGCAAGGGCCAGTGAAACTACTAGTAGAACGTTACACAAATGTTGGCATGGTGGATTCTGCACCATGTGATAGGAGAGTCTCGGGCGAGAATGCTACCACATGGTTTGAATCCTGATATGGGAGGTCGCCAGATACAAACGAGCTAAAATCTGTCATCAATCTGCTAACCTAGTACGGATAGCGAACTCGAAGAGTTCGAATCTTCTTTTTTGACGATTCGGATACGTTTGGTAAGAGTTAGGCACAGGCCGGATTCCGGTTTGGTTTTCGGTATTAAACGGGATTTTTCAGATCCGACCCTTTTCAGGTTGGATATCTTCGTGGCTTCGTCAAAGGTCAATTCGGCACATGTTCTCGACAATAGTATTTCTTTAGTATCAACCCTTTCGAAGTAGCATGCTCAATGCAAAGCCGCTTATCACAAGCATCGCAATGTTTCCCGTGATTCTTACAAGCTAGGCTTCCACATTCTTCGCACAAGATGATACTATCGCCGTGATGTCTCTCTTCTACATTGCAATAGATCAAATCATCACCAATTATTTGCTTAGTTGTAGCCTGAATACAACGCGTGTATGCTCGGTTCTTGTATCTATAAACTCCAGTGATTAATGGAATATTCACAGGTTTGACCGAGACAATCCGGACCTGGCTCTCGTAAGGTCTTAGAGTCTTCGAAGATGTCGAACCATTTCTAAACTGATGAGTAAATGTCTCGTGCAAGTTCTTTGCAATCTCAACCTTCGCAATTTTCTCCGCGTCGTATTTCGTGATTTTGACAGGTACAGCGTCAAATTTACTGAAAGATGCTGCCTCGGATATTCTAGATCTAGGGATTTCCCGCTGTTCGATCCCCACACATCCAGTGAAATAACCTGTCTGCTGAAGTTCTGGCTGAGTCCCAGATTGAAGAATCATATCAATGACGCTTCCTTGCTGTCCGTCGAGAACGAGCGTTCCGTGACTCGCCAGGTTAATTGTCTCATAGAATAACTTGCCTTGAGTGAAGCAATCGTATTCCACAAAAAAATAAGGAATATACACCAACTGCAACTCTGACAGTCCCAGCTTGTAAGGTACGTCCATATCGAATTTGGGTCTAAAGTCAACTGAGATTGGAAGGGCGTAAACGGACTTCTCGTTGACAGGTCCAGTAATCAGATCTTTGCCCATGATTTTCTTAAACTCGAATTTGAACGCTCCTTCTAGATCATTCAAGTGCCAAGGATACAGCGAAACAAATTTGATCCCATTTTCAGAATACTGTTTTATTTTCCATTTCATGTCTTCACGGTATCTGTTTCTCTCTGCAGAATCCCCTACATCGACCAGGCCCCAGTATTCAACGTACAATTCATAATCAGGAAGATAGAAATCGGGGCGGCTTATTTTTGCTCTGAAGGCAGATTGGCTAGTTTTAGCCTGATCTTCGTATTTGTAGTAGATCCTATTCCGATAAAAATAATCAGCAATTTGCTTCTCGCCTTGTCATTTTTCTACTTTCCAAATCATACTTCGTGGTACAGAGTCGAGATTCACAACTTACTTATTTCATTAACTCTCGAGATAAATCGCGATTTCATTATGTCAAATGGAAGTAATGGCAAAAAATCATACACTTGCGTGCTCGTGATGGATGTAGAAGCTCCAACCAAAGAAAAGGCAGCAGAGAGGTTTGTGGACGAAATCGAGCAAGGCTGGATTTCCCCTGAGGACGTTCAGATAGAATAGTTTTCGCAGTGTGGTTTACTAGGATGCAGAAGAGCGATAAGGAAAAAAACAATCCGCCGCAAAGCACCAAGATAGCCTATTGGCTGATAGTGGCGGTATCCTTCGCTATCATTCTAGCTAGCCTCTCATGAGTTTGGGGCGACTGATCGAAAACGACCCGATGGTTACATTTTAGGTAAATCAAAGAGAGATATGGGCTGATTTAGCCGCACTTGAAGGCAGGCTTTTCTTGGGGTCGTGAACACACATGGGTCCACTCACTATGCTAGCTCCAGAAAATGCAAACTTGCGGATATCCAATTAGCTCCACATTTCTAGAAATTACAAAACTACTGCAGTCGCCGAGCGAAATATCCCAATCGACTGGAAATATCTTTACGCGAACCTACAGCCAAATTCGTTTAAACCGAGTTCAAATCAGTGCTAATTCGATTCCGATCACTATGAGCGAGGCAATAATGGTACCGACAATAAGGTTCTTGGCATTGAAAAATTCAACGTATCTTTCGTCGATTCTAATAAAAACGTCGTGAATGCGGCCCATTTCATTCAATCAAGAGTTTAGGTCTCGGTTGTATTTAGGATTGACAAGCTGTAAGTACAGATTTGGAATACTGTTGGTCATTCTGTTTTCATTGGCAGCGGGAACAAGCGGCTACGAGTGATAAGATTCCGTCATGATTGCACCTTGAGATCTAGCAAATTCCTAAAGATAGCGAACAATGTTCATCCGAAAACTCTCTCTCGCTTCCTGAATAATCTGGATTTTTCTGAGAATATCGGTTCGTTTTCATAGCTTAAAGAAGATGATCGAACACATAATCGCGTGAGGCAAGTTGCTAAAAGTAAGTTGAATGACAACGTGTTCCTCTCTAGACTGGAATAATCTCCAGTTTAATCTCTCATAGAAATTGCAACTTTGATCCATCGAATCTTTGCAAAATAGCACTCGTTCTTCGTTTAGATAATTCTAAACTTTGGTTCATTACATCGTTTCCGGGACAAAGGTTAAAGCTTATCAAATCCATCCTCATCAAAAATTCAAACACGCGCGATGGGGCAATGCGACCTAGTCTTAATGATCAATACTTACATTCTGTCATGAAAATCTAGGCCCATAGTAAGTATTCTACAATCATTCTCCTTTTAGTCTGAGACGTCTAGAGATTCTTGGTCAATGAAATTCAAACGCATTTTATCACTTACGATCATGATCGTGTTACTAGCGTTTTTTTTCTTCCAATGGTATAGTCCACCAGTTGTGGCAATTTCCGCTACCGGCACGTCAGGAAATCGCGAGATTACAACTCCACTAGGCTCAACATCGTCCACAACTAGTACCACAAGCTCGACAACTACTACCCAGACTGTATGCAGCGCATACTGCACCGTCACCTTCACGGAGTCTGGACTTCCCAACGGGACTAATTGGCTGGTCATTTTTGGTAACAGTGTGCAGGCAGGAAGCTCTAGTACCATATTCTTCCAAAACGTAGCATCCGGCGTCTATTCATGGAGCGTCCAATCTCCCATAGCGGGAAACAATCTCACTCGATATGTAGCGTCTAACTTATCGGGCTCGATGGATGTTCCTATCCAGACCAGCGCTCTGATAAACTTCGTCACACAATATCAGATAAGCTTCTACGTCTCTCCAAAGACGGATGGCTGGACTAGTCCATCTGGAACATTATGGTACAACTCCACAACGCCGATGCCGATAAATGCAACAGGCTTTAGTGGATATCGTTTCGTTTCATGGAACAGCACTAGTGGGATATCCATAGCAAATGAAGCATCGAACAACACTACTGCTCAGTTAAATTCAGCAGGGTCAATAACCGCAGACTTTGCTTTAGCTAACGAGACTAGCACTACGAGTGTTGTTACAACCACGACGAATTCAACTGTAACAAGTACGACGACGAGTGTTTTCTCTACCACGAACGCTACCTCAACAAGTTCTACTGAATCTAATACTACCTTTACTTCCAATTCGGTTACATCCAGCAATGAATCATCCGCAACGTCGAGTGGAACAACTTCGAACTCAAGCAGTACAACATACACAACTTCAAGTAATTCTATAGTGTCAACAGCTACTGAATCCAAGTCATCAAACATTGCTGCTTTGTTCTATACGGTTCCCTACGTTACGACCCAGTCTCCTAGTCTTCTGGGAACTTTGATCTTTGCAATATATGTTGGAGCCGCGGTGGCAGTAATTTTTGTCATAAGAAAGCAAAGGAACAAGGGAAAAGAGGAAACATTTGACGATTCGGCGAAATGGAGTTGGCGATGGTGAGATGAGGATGGGCAGATTTAAAACTCGTCACGAAAGGTTGAATCAAACACGCCCGTCCATAGATGTAAGCTTGCTCTAAGATCATGCTACAACAGCTCCTGATCGAAGTTCGTTCGCTCGCAGTTGCTATAGCTTCAGTTTCACTTGTAGCTGTTTAGAAATCACGAGTCAAGAAGACTTATCTAAAGGCGAGATATTCTTTGGCACGACTAAGCTCGTGATGAAAAGAAATCTATCTGCGAAGTACTATTGTAAATTTGAGTCTCCGATCCGACAAATTTTAAGCAACGTTCTATAGAGTAAATAGCGGTCAATAACAAAAGTAGATAGAATATTTTATCCGAATATGGACACGAATTGGATTACGATCGTATTATCCCACGAAAGCCTTATCAGACTTACATGAAATTTCGGCCGCTCGAGTGCTCTCTCACTGAAAATTCTTGTAATTGTGTCGTGTTTTCCTCCCAGCAAAGGTGGCGTGGAAAACAGCAGCTACAAACTAGCGATGGGTCTTGCAGCCTGCGGGCATGATGTTAAAGTTGTTACTTCGAGCAGAGGTAAAGCTCCGCGCAAGTATGTCGAGAAGATGGGACCCTTGACTGTGATTAGATATCCGGAGAAGCACTTCATACTTGAAGCCCCACTCGTTCCAAAAATTGCTTTGGCTGCGCTATGGGAAGATTACGATATCCTTCACGTCCATGGAATGACCCCGCCCATAACTGACCTTGCAATTTTGTTCTCAAAGCTCCGTAGAAAACCAGTAGTCCTCACCTACCACAACGATGCACACCTGACCAAGCCAAATGCTGTGGGGCGGCTCGTTGAATCAATGTACTCCAAGTTTGCCATTCCAATAATTGCGCTTACCGATAAAATCGTAAGCAGCACGCAATCATATGCAGCAACAAGCCCAGTCCTGCGACACTTTTTGAAAAAGGTCACGGTGATTCCTTGGGGGACTGACGCGAGCTTACGTCGGAGGATGCAAAGACAAGAAATCAAAAGCATGTACGAGAGCGACGAAAAGAAACGTCTGCTATTTGTGGGTCAGCTCAAAGACTACAAGGGCGTCAATATATTGCTCGAAGCTGTTGCTTGTCTAAACCAAAATGGCCATCAAGTTGCAGCTGACATTGTCGGAGACGGACCCCACCTACACTCACTCAAATCGACAGCGCGGCGTCTCGGACTAAATGGCAATGCAAGATTCTGGGGCGCGGTAAATGACCAGATCTTGTCTGAAATGTACGATGGTTGCGACGCGCTGGTTCTCCCCAGTCTAAACAGGCGTGAAGCTTTTGGGCTCGTGCAGCT
>DAHVAI010000302.1 GCA_027314685.1 Nitrososphaerota archaeon
CAAAGCTCGGTATCGCATTCAAGCCGGCCACCAGCCTCTTATCAATTGATTTGTCCTCCCATGAAATTTCTTTGGTGAATGTCATGACTGTAAACCCTGGATTCTCGGGCCAAAAATTCATGTCAGAAGTAGTACCGAAGATTCGAGAAGCTTCAAATCTCTTCGGAAAAAGACATGTAGAAATAGTGGTCGATGGTGGTGTTGAGCTTAGCAACGCGAAGATGGTCTCTGAGAATGGAGCGACCGTTCTGGTTGCGGGAAACTCCGTGTTCGGTCAAAAGGACCCTGGAAAAGCCTTGAAAGAGCTTAGAAGATCTGTTGGTGGCAAATAAAAATGTCAAAGAGTCAGTTAGTTCCAGAGAAACCAAAGCCTTCTTCGATGAGGGATGCTTATGGCGAAGCCCTTGCCAAGTTAGGAATCGAAATTAAAGAAATAGTCGTTCTAGGCGCAGACACGACTGGTTCAATCAAGACGTCGGTTTTTGGTCAAAAGTTTCCTGAACGATTCTTCAATGTGGGCATTGCCGAACAGAACCTTGTTTCGGTCGCCGCAGGACTCGCTGCTGCCGGCAAAATATCATTTGCAAGCACCTATGCTGTCTTCGCGCCAGGAAAATGTGTAGACCAAATGAGAAATGCCATCGCGTATCCTGAAATCAATGTAAAACTGGTTTCATCACACGCAGGTGTAAGCGTAGGTCCTGATGGCGCTTCTCATCAAGAACTTGAAGATATTGCAACTATGAGGGTTATTCCAAACATGAAAGTCATGGTTCCGTCTGATTCTCCATCAACCGCGAGAATCATTGAGATTATCGCAAAGACAAGTGGCCCGTTCTATGTTAGAATTGCCCGCCCCAACTGCCCCACGATTTACTTTGATGAGCAAGCCTCTGCAATGGGAGTCGGCAAGTCGACAGCATTCGTTGAAGGAAATGACGCTACGATTTTCTGTTGCGGATTGCTCACAAGTGAAGGAATTGAGGCTTCGAAAAAATTGAAGGCAGAACACAGCCTATCTGTTGGAGTTGTGGATCTCTATTCAATAAAGCCGATTGACCGCTCCACCGTAGTGCGCATGGCGGCTAGCTCAGGTTATGTGGTTACGGCGGAAGAGCATAACGTGTACGGCGGACTAGGAGGTGCGGTTGCAGAGGTTTTAGGCGAGGACAGACCTACGCCGATGCGCATGGTAGGTACAAGAGATACATTTGGTGAATCTGGAGAAGACAGAGAGCTCATGGTCAAGTATGGTCTGACCGCGGACGAAATTGCAAGAAAAGTGTTGGAAGTTAGATCGATAGCCAAGAAATAAGGTTCGTGCGAATTGGTTTGAAAATATTCCTTGATACAGCCAATCTTGAACAAATCAAAAAGTACAACGATCTGGGTTTGCTTGACGGGATTACTACAAACCCCACTCTCCTGTCGAAAGAGAATGAGGATCCTGAAACGACAATGGCCGAGATAGTGCGAACTGTCAAAGGGCCTGTCAGCCTAGAGGTCATTAGCACCGATTATGAGGGCACGATGCGCGAAGGAACTGCCCTTTCCAAGTACGGCTCCAACGTGGTAGTAAAAATTCCAATGACCGCAGAAGGTCTGAAAGCGGTCAAGCAATTTCACTCCCAGAGAATAAAAACGAACGTGACGCTCGTCTTTTCACCGAACCAAGCCTTATTGGCTGCCAAGGCCGGTGCTAGCTATGTTAGCCCGTTCATAGGGAGACTGGATGACATTGGAGAAATAGGAATGGATGTAGTTCGCGATATTGTCCAGATATTCAAGAACTACTCATTCAGCACAGAAGTATTGGTTGCAAGTATCAGGCATCCTTTACACGTTATAGATGCTGCAAAACTGGGCGCAGACGTCGTAACACTACCACCAGATGTCTTAGGCAAGATGATCAATCATCCTCTGACTGATAGCGGGTTAGCAAGATTCTTGGAAGACTGGAAGAAATCGAAAACCTCAAACACGAAGATCAGGTTATCGAGGTAGAAAAGAGGTGAACTTCACGTGAATGAATTCTGCGAAAAGTGTAATGCGATCAGGCCTTTCGTATTAAGACGCAGTAACGAGGGTACTGTATGGGAATGCGAAACTTGTCATTTTGTCGTTCATGACCTGGCGAAATACAAGTCTCATTACAAAGGACTCCCAACAGAGGAGCCCAGAGCAAAGCAACCTAAAATACTTTAGCTGTTTTGCTGAGGCGCGATAAGTAACTCAAGGTTCTCGTTAAGGTAACTGTCCAAGTTGTATATTCGATGATACTTGTCTGACTTGTTCTCAATTGAATAGTCCTTCCCCGTCTTGATTGGACCCACCTTCTCAACGCATTCGTGCTCAATCTCATCCCCGACATGTAGGTTGAACACGTCGAATTTGGGAGCTTCCTCCGCTCCGCAAACAAAAACTCTCCATCTCGTGTCAGGTCCATCAAGTACCGGAAATCCGGCTTCGGCTGAAAGGTTGTTCAGCCCCTGAACGCGTAACTCTGTACCTTTTACATGACAAACTGAACATCGCCATACGTCAACTACACCAACAGCTTCAGTTCCTCGAAATAGATTAACAGCTGCGTAGTATCGAAAATCATGCTCGTGTGGTCCTGAAGGAATAGGTTGTGTCATTTGGTCAATTTCACAATTGCTCATAGGTTCTCCATAAGCTTTGCGAATCTCATCATGTAAAGATCGTACGCGCTGTCATTTTCTTGACATTCTTTGCAAATTGTTGCATCTTGTGGAGCATCTTCCATTGGATTCCCGCAAATGAAGCAAGCCCTTGCTAACTGAATCTCTTCTCCCAAAGCAGTCGAAAGTATAGTTATAGCTCTGGGGATGTTGGTTTGGGAAGTGAACTGGAAACCAAGCTTTGTGTCGTACTTCACTTTGGACTTCATGAGATCTGAAAATACATCTCGGCCGAGCTGGGGCAGCCTGAACCATTTGTCTTGCGAAATGTTCAACAAAATCACTCTTTGGCGAGTTTCAAAAATATGCGCCGTTCGCTATCGCCGAATTCGTTTCTACTCAAGAATTTTTCAAATTCCTCTGGTCTTTTCTTAAAGTACATAGCG
>DAHVAI010000307.1 GCA_027314685.1 Nitrososphaerota archaeon
TTTGTACCTGCTTCAATTCGGGATAAACTCGCCTTTCTCACTTAACCTTTTGGGCGATATTGTTCCGATGGGAATCAGCCTGATATTGGCTCTACTTGGAGCAATGATCGCGTACCTCGCATACTTCAGGAGAAGCATTCATCCGGAGGCCGTTGTGGGAACTAGTGGTGTTGTATACACTTTCTATCACTTTTTCGCTCATCGCTGGTACATTAACGCGCTCTATTACAAAGCAATTGTCTATCCTATCGAGAGCGCAAGCAACTGGCTGTACAATTCTTTCGAAGAGAAAGTCATGCAACCAATAAATTTTGGGGCGTCAGACATCGGCAGCGGAATATCTGACAATCTTCGGAAGCTTCAGTCGGGCATTGAGGAGGAATATGTCCTCGCATTCGGAATAGGAATAGCACTCATTATTATCTTACTTGTGATCTTCGGACAAGGGTTGATTTGATATGCTCGAGACAGAATCATTCCCGCTTTTGCTTGCGCTGTTTCTTTCTGCAATCGCGCTTATCATCGTGTTACTTGCAGCAGGTGGAAACAAATTTGCCAAACTAGCTGGAGCAATGACTTCAGCAGGATTTGGATTGGGCATCCTGCTCTTGGTCTCTCAGGGTCTAGGCTATTTTGGCTCAATGAGTTTTCCGACTTCGACGACATTGCTTGCTTCCGACTGGGTTTCGATACTCTTCGGGCTTGCTGTACTTTCTGCTTCTTTTTTGGTTGGCCTAACTGCATACAATTACTTGAAAGACTCTAGGAACATCTCTACATTCTATGCGCTTCTGATGTTTACTACCATTGGGGCGTTGCTACTCACATTCTCTTCAGACCTTCTCATGATGTTTGTCGCATGGGAACTCATGAGCATTCCAAGTTATGTGCTAACCGGTTTCAGGAAGAAAAGCATGGAATCTAACGAGGCTGCCGTTAAGTACTTCATAATCAGCGCTTTTGCTTCAGGGGTGTTGCTATATGGAATTTCTCTGGTCTATCTACTTACAGGGTCTACGAACATCTACTCGATACTCTCGCAGGCGACCGGTGATCAACCAATAGCGCTTCTTGCTCTGACGTTCATTCTAGCTGGATTTGGGATCAAGCTCGCAGCTGTTCCATTCCACATGTGGATACCTGATGCCTACCAAGGCGCTCCCACGATAGTGAGCAGCCTCCTATCGGCGGGGACCAAGATTGCCGCTTTTGCCCCTGCAGTCAGGATACTCTTCATCCTCTTTTCCTCATCTGCTTACGAAGCTGATTGGAGCATTACCTTGGCAGTGTTGGCTGTGCTATCGATGACTTTGGGCAATTTTGCCGCACTTACCCAGCGCAGCGTCACAAGAATACTGGCGTACTCGAGCATCGGTCAGGCAGGGTATATCCTAATTGGATTCGCTGCCGGAGGAGTTCAAGGCCTCACCGGATCATTCTTTCATATCCTAAATTACGCAATCATGCAGAGCGCAGCCTTCTTAGCAGCTGCAGTCATGATCAATCAACTGGGTTCGGACAACATTTCCTCATTCGATGGAGTAGGTCAGCGTCTTAAGGTCGCACCTGTTGCGCTTACGCTATCGCTGCTCGCTCTCGGTGGGTTCCCACCGCTCAATGGTTTTTGGAGCAAACTGGTGCTCTTCTATTCAGCCATAGACGCGAATTTAGGCTGGTTAGCCATCGTGGCAATAATCAACAGCTTTGTTTCAATCGCATTTTACGTGAGAATTGTGAAACACATGTATGTGGACAAGGCTACCGAGGTATCGAAGCTTACCGAGTCAAACGGTTTCAAGTCAGCGTTAATCATCGCAATTATCGTGATAGTTCTAATCGGGATCTATCCATACCCGTTCATACAATTCGCTAGCACTGCAGCAAGTTCGTTTTTGGCTCACGGATGAGCCTAGAATCGTCTTCTGAAGGCGAATTCAGCCAGGTCTTCTAGCCTGCTCTTTGCTTCGGAGTCCTTCAAGTGCGAAAGAGAATGCTTTGCTCTTAGGGCATATTCCGATGACATTTTCTGCAAAACAGATTGCTCAGTCCCGAGCGCTTCTTCCATGCTCCCTCCATGATTCCAGTCCAGCAAATCATCCTGCATCTGATAGGCTATTCCTAGATTCAATCCAAAATCGGCCATCAATTCGATAGACTGCTGTCTGGCGCCAGCTAGAATCGCACCTATCTTTGCACTGCACTGGAAAAGAGAAGCAGTCTTGTTCGAGATTACAGATAAGTACTCGTCGATGTTGATCTTCTTCTCGTTTTTCTCGATCTTAAACTCCAAGTATTCGCCCTCGCTCATCCGCAAGACTGCTTTAGACAATTCTCTACCGATTCTGAGATCGGGGTACTGCGATGCAATATCCAGTATTAGACCTAGGACAAAATCAGCTGAGAGTATTGAAGGATTCAGACCAAACCTCTGATGAAATGAGCTTTTCTCTCTCCTTACATCGTCCTTGTCAATGATGTCATCGTGGATTATGGATTCTGTGTGCAGTAGTTCAACGGCGATAGCAGCTGGTATGGGATTATCCGTCACAGGATTGCCGGAGCCTATGGCGTCGTAAGAAAGCAATACCATCAGGGGTCTTACTCGTTTTCCACCCTGTAATGCGTAGTTCAAAGGTTCATAGAAAATTGAATTGGAAAATCGACCTAGAATGTCTGAAATCGCGTGATCGATTCTGGTCTGATATTGCGCCGTTACAGATTCTAGATAAGAGGCAAATTCGGCATCGTCAAGTTGCAAATAACCCGACAATCTCCAGATACATAATCGCATTCATTCCTTATATGTCAATCTCAGCATTTCTGAGCGTGCGCACCGGTGAGTGACCGGCATTTTTCATCTCATTTGTCGATCGAATAAGACTGTTGACTCATCTTCTAGTTTTGGATAGCTTCTGTGCGTATGCCCGAAGACGTTTCAGGTAAATGCTTCT
>DAHVAI010000309.1 GCA_027314685.1 Nitrososphaerota archaeon
ATGCTCAGTGTTGGCGAACTCTCGTTTCTGCACTTGTACATATGCAGGCATTCCTACGGTAGAGTATTCTCTTGCAAGTTCGAACATGGAGAGGTTTAGAGTATGGAATCCCGCTAGTGTGACGAATTGGAACTTGTACCCCATTGTAACGAGCTCTCTCTGGAATGATTTGATTTCTTCTGGTGCAAGATTTTTCTCCCAATTGAACGAAGGCGAACAGTTGTAAGCAAGGATCTTTTCCGGATATTCTCTATGAATTCCTTCGGCAAACCTTCGAGCTTCTTCGATATTTGCACTTGCCGTCTCGCACCAAATCATGTCACAGTACGGGGCGTACGCAATCCCCCTAGCGATCGCAGACTCCAGTCCAGACCTAACTCCGTAAAATCCATCCGTAGTTCTTCCCCCTGTGATGAAGGGCTGATCTCTTGGATCCACGTCACTTGTGATCAACGTAGCCCCGTTGGAGTCAGTTCTGGCTACTACAAGTGTCGGTACATCTAGTACATCTGCAGCAAGCCTAGCTGCTATGAGGCTCCTGATATGTTGACTCGTGGGAACTAGGACTTTGCCTCCCATGTGGCCGCACTTTTTCTCTGAAGAAAGCTGATCCTCATAGTGGACTGCAGCAGCCCCAGACTCGATCATTTGTTTTGTGAGCTCGAAGACGTTCAAATGTCCTCCGAATCCAGCCTCACCGTCTGCAACGATTGGGACGTACCAATCGATATCTTCCTTTCCTTCATTCTTGTACGCGAGGTCTGCGCGTTCAAGAGCTTTGTTTATTCGTCTTACCAATGCTGGAACACTGTCAGATGGATAGAGACTCTGGTCTGGATATGTATTGCCCGACAGGTTTGCATCAGCTGCTACTTGCCAGCCGCTGCAATAGATTGCTTTCATGCCAGCCTGGACCATCTGAACTGCCTGGAGTCCAGTCAACGCACTCAGCGTGGCAATGTAAGAGTCGCCTTGAAGAGCGTCCCACAGTTTCTCGGATCCATTCCTAGCAAGAGTGTAATCGATCTTGATTGATGAGCGAAGGGCCTCAACGTCTCGTGCTGAGTAAGGTCTTACAATACCTTCCCAACGCTCTTCATCCCATGCGTTTTCTATCTCTTTGATAGTCTCAGTTTTCGATAGCATGATTTGCGCCATTTCCCACGATCAGGATATGTACGTCTCTTGGATAGTTAGTCCCAAGTTTTCGAGACCCACATTAGTTGACGCCCACGAATAGCAATCAGGACAAATCTTGGTATTGACTTGCGCGACAAACCCTTGAGTCTCGCGCGCACAGAACCTACATTCGACGTCGAATAAGTAGCCTTCACGGGTTGAAATCATGCCCACTGCTTAGAGAGGGCGTGATAAAAGTCATATGCATACATACTATATGCTTCCCTGAGCATAGGAAGCAAGTACTTCACATCTGTATTGTATGTATATTATGGTGTATATACTCATACATACCTACTATAACGTATTCCAATCGGAACATTCGCTTCAGCTCACTGTTCTTGGAATGAATCGCATCGATATCGAATTCACGCAGTGGCGTGTGTTCTTCTTCGTGAGACCTTCTCCTAAGAATACATGCCCTAGATGTGCACCACAGCTGGCACATTCTATTTCGACCCTCTCTCCATCTGAATCTGGCAATCGATTTACTGCACCTTTTATCTCATCATCAAAAGCCGGCCACCCACAACCGGCGTCGAATTTGTCTTCTGATCTGTAAAGCAAAGCGTCGCAGCGCCTACATACGTATGATCCGGGCTCGAAGAGTTGGTCATACTCGCCAGTGAATGGCATCTCAGTTCCTTTGTGAACGATTACTTCTTCTTCCTCGGGTGTGAGTTTGTTCATTAACTCTCATCAGCTATTGGTCTGGTCTGATATTTTAGAGATGCACTAAAGAGTGATAGTTCCTTGCGCGACTGGGAAGACTCTCCCGCCGACCATTACTCCAAACTTCTTCGTACCTTCTGTCATCAAAAACAGTTTAGAAGGTCTGCCTATTTCATATCCCTGATCTACAGTCACGGCAATTTCTCTTTTTCCAAAATATTTTTGGTTTGCAAGATAAGCCGCTAGACAACCATTTCCACTTCCTGTAGCCGGATCTTCTGGAATGCCATAGTATTCTGTGAACACCCTGACAGCCAAGTCGCTGTCTTTGTTGTAAGCTTCCGGTGAGAAGACAAGGATCGACTTTGCTTCTTTGTCGTGTACAAGTTCCAAGTACGGTTCTTTTGCAATCTTGCATGACTTTAGTGTCTTGAGACTTTTGAGCGGTACTATGAAGAATGGAATGCCTGTTGAGACGATCTGTATCGGAAATCTTCGGTCAATATCCTCGGGCCTAACTCCTAGTATCTTTGAAAAGTCATGGGGGTCGAATGCGTCTCTAAAGATCGGTTCCTTCTGTTTCATCCAGAGCAGGCCTGGTTTGTTCTTGTTGTATTGAAATGTTACAGGCACTTCTCCCACCTTGAGATTTAACTTAATTGTCGAAACCTTCTCTTTGATCATGTGTTGCTGGATTACCCAAGCCGTTCCAAGTGTGGGATGGCCAGCGAAGGGTAGTTCATTCCTAGGCGTGAATATTCGGACATCATACGATTTTTTCCGTTTTGATATGAAAGTTGATTCTGAGAAGTTAAACTCGCGTGCAACCTTTTGCATCTGATAAGTGCTAAGATTCTTGCTGTCTGTCACTACGGCGAGCTGGTTTCCTGCATAACTCGAGTCTGCAAACACGTCCACAATGTAAAATTCGTAATGGTGCATGCGCCTTGCGATCTCGCTAATTGCTTTTATACATAGGCATTGCTTCCCGACGAATTAGATTCTTCTTGTATTCCTCTAAGAAAATGGAGTATTCGAGCGAAGGTTTCTTCCACCGTAATGTAGAGCGTCTACTCGCCGATGGGGTCTGGTATCCAGATCTGATGAAGGTAGTCAATTCTTCGCACTCAATGGAGGATTGGATGAAGAACTGGATGGAACTAGCTTTGGTTCACCAGAATATCGCGGAATCCTCCTTGAAGGAAGGGAACCTTGCGACTGCCGGAGAAGCATTCTTTCGGGCAACTCAGTACAATCACTTTGCACAATTTCATGACTTTCATAATACTTCCCTAAAGAATGAAGCCTTTAGAAGGAAAATTTACAACCATAAGACAGGAGCACCATGTTTCAGCCCGCCTGCCGAGCGAATTGAGATTCCCTTTGAGAATACGAAGCTACCCGGATATTTTAGACTCCCCGCGGGAAAGAAAAAACCACCGCTGGTCATACTGGTTGGCGGACTTGAGGGTGGTAAGGAGGAGAACCATTTGTTTCAAGGTCTTTGCCTTGAGAGAGGACTTGCCACTTTTGCATTTGACGGACCTGGACAGAATGAGGTCTACTATAGCATGAAGGCAAGGTTGGATTTTGAGAAGTCAGCTTCAGCGGTGATCGACTATTTCCAGAAAAGAGAAGAAATTGACAGAGAAAGAATCGCTGTCGTGGGAAGGAGCTTGGGCGGTTACTACGCTCCGAGATGTGCTGGTTATGACAAGCGCATCAAAGCATGCGTTGCCTGGAGTTCGCTGTATGATTTTGCGAGTGCTTGGGATTTTATGTCAGCACTGCACAAAGATGGACTCGCGTATATTGCCGGGAAGAAGGATAGGGACGAGGCGCGAACGTTCTACAACGATTGGACGTTAAAGGGGGTCGCTGACAAAATCACTTGCCCATTGTATATACTTCAGGGAAGACTTGATGATGTCTTCCCCGCGGAACACGCCAATCTTCTAGCAAAAGATGCGAAAGGACCTACAACAGTCACTATAGAAGAAGAAGGAGTCCACTGCGCGCATAATCTCTCGCACATAGTAAGGCCCAGGATCGCTGATTGGGTAGCAAAGACTATGAAGGTATGATATTTGTTTCAGTGTCAAACACAAGAGTAGTTTATTTCCAGTAACTAAAATCAGCGAAGTGAATACACTTGAACATAGTCGACGCCCACAGCCACATGACCACGAAATCCTACCTTAAGCGGTTAGGTGAGTTTACTGATACCGAAATCAAGAATACTCTAACTGGTCAGCAAAAACTGTGTGATGCGCATCCCCAATTCTACGACGTTGAAATGAGGTTAAGGGATCTCGACAGGTATGGTATAAAATCTCAAGTCATTACTGGTAATCCTAGAATTGACCCAAACAACTTCAGATTGAGCGACAAAGAACTCATTGACCTATCTCGCAAGGCTAATGATTGTGTCGCAGAATGCCAAGATAAATCGAAGGGAAGACTCGCAGGACTTGGAACGGCACCATTATCTGTTTTCGATTCTGGCGAGCAGCTTGAGGAAATGAAGCGCGCGATGCACGATCTTGGATTACGAGGTTTTCTTGTACTGAGCAATATCCGCGGTACTCCGATTGACAAATTCCGTAGTTTCTGGAAAAATGCAGATGCTCTTTCTGCCCCCGTATATGTCCACCCAGCGAACCCACTAAAGGGAGAAACAAGATCCTATGAGGAAGAGTTCGATCTGATTGTAACCTTCGCCTGGCCTTTTGAGACCGCTTTGATTCTATCCAGATTAATTTTCACCGGTATCGCAAAAGACTTTCCCAACGTGAAGATAGTGTCACATCATCTAGGAGGGAATGTCACTTTTCTTGAGGGTAGAATAAATGAAGTCTACAGCGAACCAGGCAGGCCGATTCAGAAGGAGAGAATTACATCAGAAGCCACACTTCGACCGCTGATCGACTACTACAAGAGATTCTACTATGACACAGCTATCGGAAGCACAGCAGCTGTTAGATGCGCTTATGATGTCTTTGGGGCAGAGCGAATTATTTTCGCGACTGACTATCCATATGGGATCGATGGTGGTAGGTTCCGTCTTGCCACCTACCCTGAAATGGTAGGCAAAGCTGGTCTATCAAAGAACGAGCTTGAACAGATCTATGAAGTGAACGTGACGAAGTTGCTAAAGCTCTGATCATCTTTTCCTGACTAAGAACTGGGTATCTGAACAAAGAGAAAAAATCGGAGTTCCTCGGAAGAAGTCTACTGACTTTCCCGAGAGCGCTCGTAAACTGACTGCTTTCCTGTTGAAACCGCCGGAACTAAGTCCCGGATGGTTTCCGTCTCATAATGTACGCAGCGATTCCAGCAATGACGATTATGACTACGACGATTCCCGCGACTATTTCCAGCGTAGCGCTGCTGGAACTAGTGGTTGTAGATGTTGTCGTAGTAGGTGAAGTTGCAATTGAAGTGGTGGTTGAGGTGCTGCTTGAGCTGGTTGATGTTGGAAGTGAAGTTGTTGTGCTCGTCGAAGAGCCTGTGCCTGCAGGTTGCAAGACATTGAACATGGTCGTGTTGAACTGGCCAACTAGGAACCAATCACCTTGTGGTGGCCAGTTTGTCCATTTAGCTGTGTTGTATGCGTAAATCTTGTCAGGGTACGATAGCTGAATCACAGGCAGGTATTGTGCTTGAAGTGCCTGAATGTTGTCCAAGTACTTCGCCTGAGTAGCAACATTTGTTGACGGCGTATCATCTACTGCTGTCAAGTTTGACTGGTATTGTGCGTCTGCACTCGGAGGATAAAGCCAGTGTGTGTTCCCATCAGCTGAAGCAGTAGCCGTCCAACCGGAACATCCTGGAATGCCCTGGGTATCGCATCCTTGTTGCGCATCAACCCACGGTGAGAAGTATAGCGGGCCGCCACTTGTTCTGATCACCAGATTGTTGCGCATATTGAATGCGTTAGCAGCGTAGTCTGACCCCAAGTTCTGCACAGTCAAAGTCTGAGTGGATACTTTGATTCCGAGTTGCTCGAGGAAGCCAGCGACTTGCTGAGCCACAGTGATATCCGAAGGTACCTGAATATCTGTGTAGATTGTAACCGAATACGCAGTCCCGTTAGGGAAATACAGTTGACTGCTCGGACTTCCACCACCCGTGAAGCCAAGCTGGTGTAGAATATCCATAGATTTTGTGACATTGTATGGGTATGTCTGTTGGTTTGGGTTATAGAACGAGTAAACTGTAGGTATTTCGCCTTGAGCATTGTTGGTAGGCTGTGCGAAACCGCCCCAAGCTTGTTGTACTATTGCTGAACTGTTGATTGAATATGCGAGGGCCTGTCTGAACTGAGTCATGTTATAGGGATACTGGGTTACATTGTACCACATAGTGGTAGCTTCGTTCGCCTTGACATCATCAAGATGGATGTTCGGATATGGCGCGAAAGCTGCAATGTTCGCAGTAGCAATAGGGCCACCGAAGTCAGCAGAACTAGAAACCATAAACGGTGTTACTTGCGATAGACTCTCTACAAAGTCCACAGTAATCTGACATGCTGTGGGCTTTGCTCCTGGCCAATATGGATTGGGGAGCATCACTGCTTCGGTAGAACCAGATGTGTAGTTTGCGATATACCAAGGTCCATCGGCAATTGCAGTTCCGAAGAGCGGATCGGCAGGACCTTTTGCAACATCAGTTGCTGACACCATTGGTGCATAATAATATGTAGAAGCCTCGTTAGGGAATTGCGCGTCTGTCCTGTTCAAGATTACCGTGGCAGTATCACTGTTCACGATTTGAACACCAGTTACTTCGGTATGCATTGCGGTGATATCGTAACTTGAATTCAGCGCATAGGCTGGACTAAGCCATGCCTTAATGTCGCTGCTGGATACTGGGTTCCCGTTCGACCAAGTCAGACCTGGTCTTATGTGAAATGTCCATTGAGTATAGTTCGAGTTAGCAGTTATCCAGTTAGTTGCGGCATCTGCCCAGTCAAGGCTACCATTCGGGTAAAGTGGATACGGACTTAACGACAGGTATTCGAGTGATGCCACGAAGAAAGTAGAGTCGCCCGAAGCTGTAAGATAGTTGAAATTTTGCGGTATAGGTTCTGTTACGAATGTAATCGTCCTGTTTGAAGGACAACTACTTGCAGCTGTGCTAACCACTACTGATGGCATAACGAGGCCTAGAATCGAGGCCGCAGAAAAGACAACTAACAACGAAAGTACTACTATTGAAACTCTCTTTTGGGGCATAAACCTTTGTGAGGCGAAAAAGAACGAACCTATTAAGTATTACTTGAATAGGTTAGATGAACCTGTTGGAGAACCAAGGAGGATATGTCACCCCTTTGGCACAACTGAAACAGGAAGGATATGATCAAGCTTAAGAGCTTTTACGAGTCGCTCAAACCAGCTTGGATCACTTCTTCCAGAGTACCGCTCTTCTGGGCAGCATTTCGTCGTAGACACTATCTTTCCATTGTTGTACCAGTCCACATAGACTCTGATACATTTGTCAATTGCATCAGGATCTCTAGTACGACCTAACCTGTGTCGAAGGAACGCCTTCATTCCCTTCTGGAAGTTCGACAGCTTTCCCAACGTTTGAGGGTGGTGCACCGAGGACCAGATGTGTTTTCCAGTAAGATGCGTCTCGCAGTACTTTCTCATAGTCGAGTTGTTCCTTGCGAACTGCTTTCCGTTGTCTGTCAGGAGATTCTCGTATACTTCCGGATGAAGTTTCTCCATCGAAAAGACGACTGCGTCATCCGTTGCTGGTCCATTCAATCTCTCAGCCCAGCCCTTTCTTGAGTAATCGTCTTCCATCGTCAAGATTGGATAGCCGTTGAAGATGGTTAGATCACCTTGGATCAAGGAGTCAGAATGACCCCACTCAAATCTTTTGTACTCCCTCTGGAGTCTTCTTTCTGCTTCGACGAAACCATTCCGAGCAAGAATGTTGTAGCACGTCGTGTCGGTGATTTTTGCCACAGATACTGCTGCCTTCAGGCTCTCGTTGACTATCAGCGCAAGCTGTTCAGAACCAAATCCTGTCGCGTTCCTCACCTCGACGACTCTCCTCTCAATATCTGGAGGAGTCTTGTTCTTCGGGATGGTGCGAGGAGCTCTTGATTTGAATCTGAGACCTGCGATGCCTTCCTCCCTGAATCTCCTGACTATCCTCTTTAGCTGGCGCTCGCTCCTTCCGATGATTTCGGAAGCTTTCTTCCTGGTTATTCGAATCAGGTCGTCAGCGAGCGTTCTTGCGACTGCTTGGTATCGTTTCCTGACGTATTCTTCTTCAGCTCTTAATAGAGCGACATGCCCCTCTTCCAGATACACCTCTCCTTGCACAATGATCATTGTTTATCCCTTTGACCGTTGTGCCAAGGAGGGGTGACAGATCTACCTTAGTTTTCCAGGTTAGATGAACCTGTAAACACCAATTACTACTGTGTTAATTGCTAAGGCTGGCCGAGGCGTTTGTTTATAGCTTCAGAATAGTAAACTACGTCCTTCGCCCTCAAATAGACTGGTTTGTCAACCATCCTATCTTCAAGTTTCATAGCTCCAGACTGCCGAGAAATGCTTGCCTCATAGGCTTTGACTATTTTCTTACTTTCCGCGACTTCTGCAGCCGTTGGAGAAAATACTTCGTTCAGTATGGACACCTGAGATGGATTAATAGCCATTGCACCTCTGATTCCAAGGTTCTTGGATCTAACTGCGCTTTCCCGAAATGTCGTCGTGTTCAAATCTCCAATAGATCCAGCTAGACCCAACGGAGTAGCTCCAACTGTTTTCGCGGCTATTACAATCTGATACAATGTGTACGTGAATAATTCGCTCGATGGATTAGCTATGTTAAGATCTGTGCAAAGATCTTCGAAACCTACACTCATACTTTCAACTCTATTGGACGCCGCGGCTATTTCAAGTGCATTTGCCAAGCCTCTGGCAGTTTCAACAACTACTGTTAGCGAAATTCCACCCTTCCGCAAATTCTGTTTCGATTCGAGATTTGCCATTGCCAGATCTACGTTCACGACGTTTTCAGCGGTTTCTACCTTTGGAAGAATTATTCCCCTCACGCCTGACACAACAGCGAATTCCAGATCCCCTTTAAGATAGAGTGGTTCATTGTTTACCCGTATCAAGACATCTGATCCACCCTTTGCCACCGATCGTACCGAATTTTGTATGAGCTCACGAGCTTCGCCCTTCTTAGAATCAGGAACAGAATCCTCTAGGTCAAGAGTCACTGCGTCAGCCGAACGCGACCATGCCTTTTCAACAAAATCTTGCCTAATTATCGGCATTATCAGGTTTGATCGACGAACAAACATGCAGCTTGACCATGTTTTTTGTTATTTAATGGTATGCTGAGGACAATTTCCAGAATGATAAAATGAGCAATGATTATTATCGAAATCTGCCTCTTAGAGTGTAGCTAGTTTGGATTACGATTTCATCCTCAATCCTCGAAACATCGCAATAGTAGGGGCCTCGGAGACCAACACATATTCTGCGGGCATACTTAGAAATCTGGTAAAACATGGTTATGGAGGCGCGATCTATCCAATAAATCCGAACAGAAAGGAAGTTTTCGGAATCAGAAGTTTTCCTTCTTTGTTGGATGTGCCATCCTCAGTTGATCTCGTAGTCTATTGCATTGGAAGAGACCAGTTAACGAAGGTGTTGGAACAAGCAGTAAAGAAAGAAACTAAAGCCCTTCTGATAATTTCGGCAGGCTTTGGAGAAGCGGACGATACCGGTAAGGCCCTGCAGACAAAATTGGCTGATTTTTGTAGTTCCACTGGAATAAGAGTGGTTGGACCGAATTGTTATGGGATTTCAAATTTTGTTTCCGGCGTTGTAGTGACGCCTGACAAGCAAATTGACAGCGTCATAAAGGGAGATATCAGCTTGATTGCGCAGAGCGGTGCGCTAGCTTTTTGCTCGCTCTTACACTATGGCAACGATCGAAACATTGGATTTAGCAACGTGATATCGACTGGAAATGAAGCTGACCTTCAAGTCTCCGATTTCTTGATCGAATCTGCTCGCGATCCCTCTACCAAAGTTCTTGCTGTTTTTATCGAATCAATCAAGGATCCTAAGAAATTCGCCAGTGGCGCAAAGAAGGCTAGCTCTTTGAATAAACCCATAGTACTCCTCAAAGTGGGCAGAACAGAAGCTGGAGCAAAGACAGCCCTTACTCATACAGGATCCATAACGGGCTCCAATGCTGCCTATGATGCATTTCTCAGAAGGTTCGGAGTGATTCGAGTAAGCGATATCGAGGAGCTGGTCGAAACTTCTGCCTTCCTCTCAAAAATCTCTGAAAAGACCTCAGGTGACGGAATTGCTGTCATTACTTCTTCAGGCGGACTCGCCTCTGTCTGCGCAGATATTTGTCACGACTTTGGACTCATTCTGCCAGAATTGAAAGGAACGCGTGCCGAACAAGAGTTGCTAGCAATGAACGAGTTGTTGATGTTTGGTAATCTCGTCAACCCAGTGGATGTCAGGGGTCAAGGAATTGCGAACATTTCAAGAGTCATAGAACCCTTCTTGAACGACGAACGATTTGGAATCATCGTCGTAGCTTGTGCCCACTGTGGTGTTGGGAGCAAATCTCTAGAAATTGGAAGAGATCTCATTCGAATACAAGGTCAAACTAGCAAGATCGTTGTAGCACTATGGACTGGTAGAAAAACTCCAGAGTGGTCTGAGCAAGAGACCGGCTATACATTGTTGCAAAAGAGTGGCGTGCCATGCTTTGATTCACCCAGACTATGCTTTTCCGCGATCAAATCTCTCTTGGAATACAGGCGTATGAGGAAAACGCACGTGTCAGAAACCGCTGGAGTGAAATTGACCCTCAGATCCGATTTGAAGAAAGGTATCATGAGCTACGAAAGAGTAAGTCAATTGTTGAGATCTTACGACATTCCGGTTGTAGAGGCTTTGCTGGTGAAAAACGAGCAAGAAGCCGTAGACGCTGCAAAGAAGCTTGGTTTTCCAGTAGCCCTCAAGATTGAATCACCGCAGATATCACACAAATCCGAAGCCTCTGGGGTAGTGTTAAACCTAAAGAGTGAAGGAGAAATCAGATCGACTTGCGAGAAGATTATCAAGAATGCTCTCGCATACAATCATAACGCTCGGATTCAAGGAATCCTAGTCCAGAAGATGGTGCAAGGCGGCATTGAGAGCATAGTTGGAGTTACTCAAGATTCCCAGTTTGGTCCCTTGATATCTTTCGGTAGCGGAGGTACACTGGTTGAGATTTTCAAAGATGTCTCGATCCGGCTCCCCCCACTTGCTGCGGAAGAAGCTAGAGAAATGATAAACGGGTTAAAGTCAAGTAAATTGTTCTCTGGGTTTAGAAATCAACCGCAAGCTGACGTACCTGCCCTTGAGAAAGCCTTGCTCAACATATCTAGACTAGTCATCGATTATGGCGATAAAATCTCAGAGCTGGAGATAAATCCTCTAATGATATTGCCAAAAGGCAGAGGAGTTATTGCGGTAGACTTTCGAGGCGTTGTGAAGTAGGCTGCATTAGACGCTGATTCCCAGTAAACTGGATGCATTTTTCCAGAATATGAGATCCCTATCACTTTCAGAAATCGATGCAAGTTTTACTATTTCGACAGCTGCCTTTGGTCGCATGTTAGGGAACCCGCTTCCAAAAATCAGTTTCGACGCACCCGCGACCTCCACTGCATCTTCTATAGATTTCGTAGTGGCGAATCCCACCTCGAGAAAGATGTTCTTGTATCCTCTTGATAGCGCCGAGGCCTCAACCCAGGTGTAGGGCGTCCAAATCTGTCCCATTATCACTGGCGTATTCGGAAACCTTTCGGCGATTTCAGCACACATCTTCATGTTCGATGGCCTTTCAGGAGTCACGCTAACATGAATGGCCATCTTTTGCTTTGCAGCAAATTCGATCAAAGGTACCATTGCTTCACTGTACTCGATCCACATGAAGTTTGGCGACAGCCTAACACCTTTGAATGGTAGAATCTTCATAGCTGTTTCGAGTTGGTTGAGCTTTATTGGATTCACGATTGCAAAGCCAAACAGCTTCTTCGGATCTTTTTTCACAAATTCTGAAGCTGCCTTGTTACCAGCATCAAAGTCAAGACTCGCCAATGGTTTCAGACTGGACACGACGGCCGCATTCACACCGTCAGCATCAATGATCTTGGCTATGGCGTCTGGCGTGGTGTCCTTCTGATACACTGGATGGTTAAGCATCACGTTAATGTCAATCAGTTTCATGATAACTCACCTGTCAACATCATTTCAATCGGAGATACTCCGCCGCGTTGTCGCCCATGAGTTTCTGCCTTTCCTCGTCTCGTATGAATGCACCTTTCATATGACCGGTGCTTGCTCCAAAGCTGTTGATTGGCCAGTCGCTTCCCATCATGATCCTGTCTGCACCAAGTGTCCTAACTGCTACAGTTATTGCTGATGTTTGCCCAAATGACGTATCGAGCATCAGGTTATCGCGCTTCTTGACTGCCCAGATTGCATCGTTCCATCGTCGGTGTCCCAGATGTCCAAGTATCAACTTGGCATCAGGGTAGCGGTCTGCTAGATCTGCAATGAGAACCGAACCAGAATATGGACAAGTGGCCGGGTCGCCGGTGTGGCAGAAGACCGGCACTTGAAGCTTAATTGATTCTTCAATTATCGGATAACAGTATTCTTTACTGGCGTAGGAGTACATCTCTGTGCATGGGTGAAGTTTCAGGCCCTTGAACCCGCGCTCTTTTACACATCGTCTTGCTTCTTGAAGTGCCACTTCTATACCTTCAGACTGAGTAGGGTGAATCCAAGCGAAACCAATGAGTCTATCGGGATATTGTTTGACTACGTCGTAGACTTTCTGATTTCCAACCTTGTAATCTCCACCGTTAATTGGATCCGTACATACCACAATGGATTTGTCGATGCCCCATTGGTCCATGCTCTTAATCATAAAGTCTGCTTTTCGCCATTCATCTGGCCAAATGGGATCAGAAATCGGGAAATGGGTGTGGTCGTCTATTATCATTAGTGGCTTTCCGCGAATCTATTCATTTAAGAACATTTTGCAATTCCGGAAGGAATACTTTCTCGATTCCCATATTCTTAGGGCAACAGTATCCGCTCTGCACTACCTAGTCGGAGAAATGAACTTGCCTGCGCCGGCTTTGCAATTCAAGACGCCATTCTTGGCAATCACTTTCCCTTTGGAGATTGTCATAATTGGAACCCACTTAACGTTCCTTCCATCGTACGGATTGGTGTCCCGTGATTTACTGACCATCTTTGCTCGCTGTAGTTTCATTTCGTCTTTGAGGTCGACAATAACTAGATCGGCGTCTGAGCCGGCTTGGATCGAACCTTTTCTGGGATAAATATTGAAAATCCTAGCTTGTGATTCAGAGGTTATCCGTGCCAATGTCGTTAAGCTCAAGCGACCTTGGCTACATTCATTCAAGAGTAAGGGAAACATCGTTTCAGTGCCGGGAATGCCAGAGCTTGCTTTGAAGACATCCTCAAAGCCTGGGTCTTTCTCCGCCTTGGTCCAGGGTGCATGATCACTTGCAATGAAATCAATTGTTCCTTCACGAATTGCCTTCCACAATCCCTCTCTGTTCTTTTCTCCATACCTTATCGGTGGATTCACCTTGGCGTAAGGACCCAACGAATCCATCTCTCCATCGTCCAATACCAAGTATTGAGGACATGTTTCAGATGTTACTTTGATGCCCTGGTTCTTTGCCGTTTTGACTAATTCGGCAGCCTGAGTTGAACTCATGTGTGCGATGTGCACTCTGGCACGAGTCTGTTCGGCAACGGAGATCACTGATGACACTGCAAGTGTTTCAGAAGCGATCGGCCTGGACTCCTCATGAGCCCTGAAGTCATGTCTTCCACTCTCTTGCAGCTCCTTGATTCGACCCTCTATGATTGAATCATCCTCCGAGTGAATTGCGATCGGCAAGTTAGTCTTCGCGATTTTCTCAAGGCAATGCAACAATGAATAGTTGTCTATCATGTAGGTACCCTTGTACCAAGCATCTCTATTCTTGGGGTAAGCAAGAAATGTCTTGAAGCCAATTGCCCCAGCATTTGCCAAACCTTCGATTTCGCTATAACTGTGTGTCCCAGCACCGGCATAAAGCGCAAAATCTATGCAAGCTTTCTTCTCCAATATAGCCCTGCGCTCATTGAGCGCTTTTGCACTGACGACCGGCATTGAGGAAATTGGCATTTCAAATACGGTAGTTATTCCTCCAGAAGCTGCTGCCTTGGTTCCGCTTTCAAAATCCTCTCTATGTTCGCCTCCCGGTTCAAGAAAGTGTACGTGGGTGTCTATCACTCCTGGAAGGATTAACTTCTCACGAGCATTGATTCGTTCACTAGCTTCAACATCAGAAGTGTCTTTTTTCAAACCGATAATCTTGCCATCATCAATCATTAGGTTTGCATCAAACATTGCATCATTCGTTACGATATGTCCGTTTTCTACAATCAGATCTATGGCAGTCATCTTGTCTTATCGCAACCATTCATATGTCAACTTGGAAACGCATATTATCTTTTTTGAGATTTAGTCAAATGGATTGAATTCTGATTCGCGTCGGAAGAGCCTGCTTCTTCAAAACATGACATGGCAAGAAGTAGCGGATGCCGTGAAAGAGACCAAGACAATCCTCATTCCAATCGGAAGTACGGAAAACGGCGGGCCTCATCTTCCTCTGTCTAATGAAACCGAAGTGGCTCTGGAAATCGCTAGGAAAGCTGGCTATGAGCTTGGCTCACTTGTTGCGCCTCCGATATATTTTGGAGTGTCAGAACAGCACATTGATTTCCCAGGTACTACAAGCATCAAGAGCCAAACTCTCGTGAATATGCTCCTAGATATCTGTGGTAGCTTTCAAAGACACGGACTACGGAATATGATATTCGTAAATGGTCACTCAGGCAATACTCCTGCGCTCCAAATGGCCGCCAGCGAACTTAGACAGACCAAGGGCATCGTGGCCGCCGTGACTCAATGGTTTACGATGATACCTGGAGGAGAAATCAAGAAAATCGTAGAAAGGGTCTACCATGCAGGAGAAGCTGAGACTTCGATTATGCTCGCGGTTAACAAGAGTGCGGTTAGAGTGGATAAGCTTGTCTCAGAGTTACCAGAGGTCAAATCAAAATTTCTCGGTTTTGACTTCTATGCATCCGGACCAAAGGCTATTTTTCCCTATCAGATAAAAGAAGTCACGACTTCAGGGGTAATCGGCGACGCCACAAAAGCATCGCTCGTCAAAGGAGAGCAAATCTTGGAGCTTGCTGTGAAATATCTAGTAGAGCTAGTTCGCGACATTGAAACCAGTAAGCTCCCTGGCACTTAGCTTGAATTTCACACGTGTGAAAACGTTTTCTGGACTTTGAGGATGCATTATAAAACAAGGTCGATTAACATCTCCGTATGCCAGTAACTCTTGGGCTAGCTCTTTTCTCGAACGAACCAATTGACAAGACTGCAGAGTTAGCAAAGCAGGCTGAAACTTTAGGTTTCAAGAACCTGTGGATCCCTGACGAGAAGTTCTTCAGAGATCCATATTGCACAATGACTGTTTGCTCCCAAGTTACAAAGAAGATAAGAATTGGAATTGGGATAACTGATCCGTACACTAGGCGCCTTCCGTTCACAGCCTCTTCAATAGCTACAGTGAACGAAATCTCTCAAGGAAGAGCAATGCTTGGAATTGGAGCTGGCGGAGCCGGCCTGAAGTCGATGGGTCTAAACCGAACGAATCCCGTGAAGACAATTCGAGATGCTGTCACTATTCTGCGCGCTTTGCTTAGCGGAGAAGCTGTAAGCTGGAAATCCGATACAATCACGCTGGCAGATGCGAAAATCAATTTTACTAGTGGAAGCATTCCCATCTATGTCGGTGCTTATGGTCCAAAAACACTCCAGATGGCCGGAGAAATTGCAGATGGCGTACTCTTGGGCAGCGGAGCTGGTGCTTCACCCGCATCAATAGCCTATGCTTCGGAACAGATTAAAGCAGGTGCTAGAAAGGCTAAACGTGATCCTGAAAGTATTGAACGCGTATCCTGGGTACATAGCGTCATTTGTGATGATAGCAAGAAAGCGCTTCAGCTGATCAAACCCACTGTAGCCATTTCGATATGGAATAGTCGCGCCGTCATCAGAGAACTACCTTACGGAGTCTGGGGGGATGATGTGGATCACGCTATCAAAGTCATGGAAACCGAGTACACCACTGGGCATGAAGCGCATGACTCTGGTGCCCTCTCCAACCTTTCGAAGACCATTTCTGACGAAGTTGCTGCAAAACTGTCTGTAAGTGGGACCCCCTCGGAGTGCCTAGAGAAATTCAAGAATATCAAATCAACGGGCATAAAGCAAATTTCGATAGTTTTCCCGGGAACCGACAAGGATAGAAGAAAATCGCTTGAACTATTCGCTAAAGAAGTGCTACCAGAGTTGGTGTAATTTGACTTTTCGCTAGAACTCGAGGTGGCCGACTAACGTCTTCTGGTCACAACCATTCTTTGTCTTCTGTCGACAACTTGACTCAAGGTTGCCATGAAGAACTTTTCAGGGTTCTCAGAGGACCAATGTTCATGAACAATCCTCCATCTATCCTCTCTTTCGAGAATGATGGTTGCACGTGTTTTGGTAGTGACCTTGTTTCTTGGGAACAGGAAGTTGTGCGTAACTTCCATGGTAGCATAAGCCACTCGATCAGTAAGAAAAGTCACGTCTAAATTGTCTATTTCCGCGTTGAACGAAATCATACCGTTGAGTATCTTGCAGATATGCTCTCGTGATAACTCTCTGTTCAATTTGTTGAATGGGGGGAAGCTAGAAAACATGTCGAAATGCTTTTGGGACATCGAGTCAAAGAAAGGTCGCACGTCCTTGGAATTCAATCCAGTCATCTTTTCGGTGATCACTTCACGGATGATTGTGTAGTCCTTTCTTCGTCCACGTTCCTTTGGCGCATGATGGAATCTTCCTGCGAGTTTTTCCAGTTCGCGAATTCCCATTTTCGAAGCTACGGCGAGTTTTGCGGTATTCCACCTCTCGTCTACACTATTAATACTGCTGAGGATTCGGCAATGTCCCTCTGTCAAAGAATGAAGAACCTCGGAACGCTCCTTCTCTGGAAGATCAAGTTCAGAGAAGAGATTCAGCATCGAGATGTGCTGAGAAACGTACGAAGGCGATTTACCAATCATGGCCGCAATCTCGGAATATGATTTACCTGACGACTTGTGCATCCCTTCCAGAAAAGAAGCCTTTTCGTAATCAGTGACATCCTGTCGATCAACATTCTCGACAAACGCCATGACTTCGGATTCCAGGTCGGTGGTTTCTACTACGTCGGCAGCGATTGATTTCCACCCTAGCTTTTCAGCAGCGCAGAGACGCCTGTTACCGAAAATCATCTCATACCGTCCCCGTCTTGTTGGGTGAGGTCTTACTCTTACTCTAGAGAGTTGACCATGCCTTGAGAATGATTCTACAAGATCGTCCACAGAATATCCATTTCGCATATCTCGCCTATCTATAAGCGAAATTTGGATGTCAGTCAACGCTGAGTGCAAGATTCATTCAGAGTTATAATTGTTCCGACTGCTTCTGTTAAATCACGAGTTGGCCAGTGAATCATTGATTCCACGTATCTTCTCAAAGCTATGTTGGTTCGCTAAATAGCTTCAGGAATCCTGAGGTAATCATTGGGAGCGTATGGTTTGAAAATCACGTTCTGAAACTTTGGTTTGATTATCTTCACAAGGTTCGCGAGCCCTGGAAGCTCTGTCTCCTCATGGCCCATATCGATCATACACGCATCCGCATCTTTGGCATACAACCTACAGAAGCTGTTTGAATCCGAACCTACAATGCAATCGATGTTTCTTTCAAAGATATTCTTGGTTAGCAGCTCACGATCATCTAAACCTCTACCGCCGATGGATGCGACTCTCTTGATGATTCGGTCTGGTCTTCCAACCACTATTTTCGCCTTGCTATTGAGCCGCTCTTCAGTCATGGCCAGAAAGTCAGAAAATTTTACCGGACCTGTTTGGAGATCACCGAAGCAAGAGCCCTTGTCATAGTCATCAAGGTTGGGAATTTTTATTCCGAGTGTTCTTGCGAGTGTAGCGCGCGTACCTTGTGGGTGAATGTCCCAAGCCGTGTGAGCAGAGTAAACAAAAACGTTCATCGAAGAAAGCAAACGACACTTCTCTTGGAAAACACCCGTTACTCTCTTCAGTGGTCTGAGTTTCGGCATCAGAATCGGATGATGAAGTAGGAACATCTGGACGCCGTCCTCCAGACCTTGTTCGACTATTTTGTTAGTCAGTGTAATGCAAAATCCGACTTTCTCGATGTCCACGTTGGAGCTTCCAAATTGAATTCCGGGATTATCCCAATCTTCAGACTTTGAGAGATCGAGTAGTTTTTCTACTTCTGAAACGATTTCAGAGGCTTTTACCAATTTCTATCCTAATCCGAAGCGCCTTCGTGATATATTTTAGAATATTGCGAGTTGATTGAGTTTCAAGTGTTGTAGACTATTCTCGAGCAAATCAGCTGTTGGTTTAAGAATGTGTGTTGTACCTGAAAACTCATGTTAGTATGCGAATTGACAACATTCTTGATCACACCTTCAAGCGAAGCACTTGCAAGACACGTGGCTTTTTTGAGACAAATAGGAGATGCCGGAAAATTGTACATGGCGGGTAAGTACAAGGATAACACTGGCGGACTTAGAATTTGGAAAGTGAGCAACCTAGACGAAGCCCAGAAACTTGCAAAAGACGATCCTTACTCAATTGAGGGCATCGGTCGTTCAGAGTTTAAGGAATGGTTTCCTTCATTCAACTATTCTTCAGAGATCCCCACTGACGCAACCATTCCAAACAATAAATAATCTCAAGAGGTCGAAGTGTCTGTGTACAAAGATTTCAGAGATTTTCTGGGCAAGCTGGAGAACGTCAATGAACTGAAGCGGATAACCAAAGAGGTAGATCCTATTTTCGAAATTTCAGCTTACATCAGAAAGACTTCTGATGTTAAGGGACCTGCGTTTCTCTTTGAGAATGTGAAGGGCTTCGAGGGATGGCGCTTTTCTGGAGGTCTATATGCCACAAGAAAAAAAATGACCTTAGCGCTGGAATGCGATAACGAGTCACAGTTAATGTGGAAGTACAGAGACGGGATATTGCATCCGATTGAGCCGAAAGTGATGTCCGATGGCGAGTGCAAGGAAGTCATTCTGAAAGGGGATGATATTGACCTTCGAAAAATACCAATTGCACAACATAACGAGAAAGATGCTGGTCAGTACATCATATCAGCTGTGGAGATTGCCAATGATCCTGAAACTGGAGCCAGACTTGTAGGTATTCATCGCTTGCAAGTTAGGGCAAAGAATAGATTAGCTTTCTGGGGACCGGCTGAGCGGAGAATAGGGCGAGCTTTTCTGAAAGCAGAAGATAAGAAGAAACCTCTGGAAATCGCGATCGTACTTGGAAATGATCCCACATTGGACCTCGCTTCACAAGCAAGCGTTCCACACACAGTCGACAAGGTAGCCATCGCTGGCGGCTTGAGAAGGTCGCCACTAGAGCTTGTTCAATGCGAAACCGTGGATCTACAGGTGCCAAGACATGCTGAGATCGTGATAGAAGGGAAGATATTGCCGGACTCTAGAGAGAAGGAAGGTCCGTTCGGCGAGTACACAGGGTGTTACAGTGGAACGACGAATTCACCATCGATTGAGATAACAACGATAACAATGAGGCATGATCGTATCATGCACACAGTTAACACGGGAGTACCTCCATCGGAAAACACTAACATGACACTACCAACGGCTATGGAATCACTTTACAGAGCAGCTTCAACGGCCTGCCCTGAAGTCAGGAATGTAAACATGAGTGGGTTGTTTACTGCCTTGATCTCAATCAAGAAGAGACATGAGGGCGAACCGTACAACATTATGGCAACCGTTTTTGGACTGCACAACTATGCAAAGTCTTGCTATGTCTTCGATGAAGACATAGACATCTTCGATCCTCGGGACGTCGAATGGGCAGTGCAGACTAGGATGCAACCTCACAAGAATATTCATATTTTTCCCATTATGGTCGGCGCTCCTCTAGATCCGTCTGCACCTATACGAAGGCACACTTCGAAGGTCGGTTACGATTGCACGATATCTCTTTCTGCAGACAAATCGGCATTTGAGAAGACAAGAGTTCCAGGAATTGAGAAAGTTTCTTGGTAGAATTCAAAGGAGCATCGTAAACAACGCTTAAATTTCAACAGTAGCATTCAAAATAAGCTTGCAAGTACTTACCCGCAAGGAAAATCTGGGCTCAGCCGTTAAGTGTAGGGAGGACGAACGTTTCGTTCGCGGAGTCGCTGAGTACAGCGATGATGTGGTTCTTAGATTGCCCTGTTATGTCTCGTTTGTAAGAAGCGTTCAAGCTCATGCAAAGATAGTTAGCATTGACACCGGAAAAGCAGTGGCACTTCCTGGAGTCATTGATATCATAGCATGCTCTGAGCTGAAGCACTTGGTTGAGCCCGTTGTTCATGGAGCCTTTAGTGTTGTTCCAGGTGGCGAGCTGGTTCATCCGAAGACATACTACGGTCTAGCTGAGGAAAAAGTGACCTATGTTGGCGAACCTTTGGTTGCAATACTTGCAACATCCAGAGCAATTGCAGAAGACGCTATTGATGCAGTCGAGATTGATTACGAACTGCTAGAACCAGTTTCCGACCCCGAAGCCGCGACATCGGATGGTAGTCCTCTGATCTACGAAAACTGGAAAAACAATATTCTCTACAAATTGAATCTTGACGAAGGACGCGTGGACGATGTTATCGAATCCTCGCCAAGAGTAATCCAAACAAGATTCGCCATACCGAGGCAAACAATTGTCTCCATGGAACCTAGATGTTGCTCTGCCGTTTATGACAAAGGAAGAGACATGCTCACTGTTTGGACATCGACGCAGAGTCCCCATATTCAACGCTCCATAATGGCCAAAGTTCTCAGGCTATCCGAAAACAAGATTCGCCTAATCTCAAGGGATGTGGGAGGAGCTTTTGGTCTCAAGAATAGCCCGTTCATAGAGACAATAATTACAGGTCTTTTCGCTCTAAGGTCAGGTCACCCTGTGAAGTGGACTGAAACTCGGACAGAAAGTATCCTTACTTTTCACGCGCGAGAACAGTTGCACGACGTAACTGTTGGAGTAGACCTCGATGGCAAGATACTCGCCCTAAAAGCGAAAGTCATTGCAAATCACGGGGCCTACTACCCTACGGCAGGGACAAAATCCATAATGAATACTGCGGTATTTCTTCCAGGTTGCTACGACATCAGAAATTACTCTGGAGATCTCAGTTGCGTTGTTACCAACAAAGCTCCGTACATTGCATATCGAGGTTTCGGAAAGTCAGAAGCTAGTTTCGTCATAGAACGCACAGTAGATGTGATAGCAAAAGACTTGGATATTGATCCGGCTGTTGTGAGGTTGAGGAATTTTATCAAAGCAAAGGATTTTCCGTACACCTCATCAACAGGCGCGATGTATGATAGTGGAGAGTACGAAAAATGTTTCAGGAAATTGCTCACTATAATCGACTATGATAAACTGCGACGTCAGCAGGCAAGTGAAAGAAGTCGCGGCAGATTCATGGGAATAGGGTTGAGCTTCTCTCTAGCACCTGGCGGGTCGGCAAATCCCGATTCACTTTATTCCGGATTCGAGGCAGCTCACATCAGAATCTCTCCCGACGGTAGCATTACAGTACTTACAGGCGTCTCTTCTCAGGGTCAGAGTCATGAAACGGCCATCGCTCAAGCTGTGTCTGACGAGTTTGGAGTCAGCATGTCGAAGATTCGTGTTCTAGAGGGCGATACCGACCTCTGCCCATATGGACTCGGCGCGTGGAGCGACCGAACTAGCGTCAAAGGCATACCGGCTGCAATAAGTTGCTCCCGTGTACTCAAAGAGAAGTTGACAGCTTTCGCATCCAAGTTGATGCAAATTCCTGGAGAAGAGCTTGAATTTAGCAATGACAGAATTTTCTCAAAGACAGATTCTAACATAGGCATGAAATTCAACGAACTCGTTTGGAAATTGTATACTCAACCCTATCTGCTTCCTTTTGGCATGCAACCAGGCTTGGAGGCAATTCAGTACGTCTCGACTAACAATGTACGCTACTTTCCAGATCGGGAAGGAAATTTCTCTCTCTATCCAACTTTCGGTTACTGCGCCTGTGCAGTTGTAGTTTTTGTGGATTCTGAGACAGGATCAGTCAAGTTCGACAAGGTTGCATTGGTGGATGATTCAGGTAAAATGGCAAACCCATTGATAGTGGAATCACAGCTTCAGGGTGCAGTCGCGCAGGGGTTCGGAAGCGCTATGCTAGAGAAGGTAGAGTACGATGACAATGGTCAAGTAGTCAACTCCACACTGATGGACTACTTAATACCCTCGGCGGAATGCACGCCAAGCCCAGAGATTGCGCATCTTGAAACCCCGTCTCCGTTTGTTCTTGGCGGATTCAAGTCTGTAGGAGAAGCAGGAACCATCGCGATGACTCCTGCGGTAGCCAATGCGATTTGCGATGCGCTTTCTCCTCTGGGTGTTAGAACCCTCGATCCACCCTTTACTCCGGAGAAAATACAGAAGGCCTTTTTGAAAACTATTCACTAAGTGCTCAAGGTTGACTTGTGAAACATTTCTTCAAAAGTCAGTTTTCTAGTCGTCAATCCTTGTTCCAGAGAAAATTGCAGGAGCGCACTCAGGATTTTCGAATTCTTCTGTATACCGTACGGAAAAGGGTCTTGCCCTAAAATGCTGTCAATTTCTTCCTGCAAAGAATCTAACCATACAAAACTGTTGTTTGTAAACGCAAGTCGCCGGTTTCTCTGCTGGGCAATTCGCTTAGATTTCTCCAAGGCTGAGAAGATCTGCATTGGCAACTCTGGATTCTTCTCTGTGAGGGATTCTCTAATTACCATAAGATGATTTATTGGGTAGTATCCTGTCTTTTGGTAGTACCTTATAGTCTCAGATTTCTGGTCTAGGAACAGTTTCTTCACTTGATGACTAGGACTAAACATGTCTTCGGTTGATCTCTCCATTCGGCTCTTTATCTCCTGTCTGTAGATGAACGCCGCATCTAGTTCTCCACTGTCGAGCATCGATAAGAGAGATTTATCCCTCGGAATCTCGCTGATTTTCATTCCAGTGGGATTTTTCCAGCCTGCTGCGAATGCAAGGCTATCGGTCAATGGTCTCTCGACAAACCATTCCATGCCCTCTAGAGGTATTCCGAATTCGTGCTGCAATACAGCTCTTGTCCAAAGGCTTGCGGTGACGGCGTATTCCGGTAGTCCGAATCTCTTTCCTTTCAGATCTAATGGTCTTGTGATGCCAGAGTGCTTACTCACTACAATCCTCGAATGAAAGAACTCTCTCATTGGAAAGACAGGGATTGCAACGTAGGGAAGTTTTCCCAGAGATTTTGCTATCAAGTAAAAGGAAATCGACATGTCTGAGATGTCAAATTCCGCGTTCTTGAGTTGACGGTAGAATATCTCCGCAATAGGGAGCTGCGTGTATTGTAACTGCACGTCTTTTATCTGAACTTCGTTGTTAATGAGTGGTTCAATTTTGTCGTACCTGTTAGCTGCAAATTTTAGCGAAATCAATTCGAGACAGGCTCTTCGTTCGTTTATTTAAGAAGTGATTCAACGCTACAAATTTCAGATAGATTAATACTAAGACGTGTCTTGACTTTGTACAATGACCGCTGTAGGTAAGAACGCAAATTCATCTACTCCTTGGAAGACCAATCACTGGTGGACTAGTCCTTACAATTTTTATGAGGAAATTACGAAAGAATCTCACTTCTCATTACCGATTGAGCTACATGACGTTACTCTTAGAGATGGTGAACAGACGCCAGGTGTAGTTTTTACAAGAGAAGACAAGCTGAAAATCGCGAGAGCTCTGGACGAAGCGATGGTCAGCAGAATTGAGGCAGGTATGCCTGTTGTCTCTGACGATGACAGATTGGCGATAAAGGATATCGTGAAAGCCGCTTCGCATTCAAAGATCTTTGCTTTTTGCAGGGCAAGGAGGCAGGACGTCGATGCTGCTTTGTCCTGCGATGTTTCCGCAATCGTAATGGAGATACCTTCACTTAGGGAAAGGTTGAGTGTGATGGGCCTCACTCCCGAGAAAGCTGCGGCTGATTCACTTGACGCAATACAGTATGCCAAGTCCCATGGTTTGTTCGTTGTCTTCTTTCCCTTCGAGACAACGCGAGCAGATTTTGGATCCGTAACCGTGATGATGAAAGCCGGCGAAGAGGGTCACGCGGACAGAATCGCTGTAGTAGATACCATGGGAGCAGCATCTCCAGAAGGATTCGCCTTGCTAGTGAAGAAGATAATGTCGATAACAAAGATCCCACTAGAAGTTCATTGTCACAATCCTCTTGGATTGGGCGTCGCTAACACGTTAGCAGGGCTCAGAGCTGGAGCAAAGTCGGCTCATGTTTCATTGAACGGTATCGGAGAAGGTGCTGGGAATGTGGCACTGGAGGAAGTAGTTATGTCACTTTTACTCGTCCATGGAGTTGATTGCGGTGTCGATCTCGTCAAAATGCATGAAGCATGCAAGTTAGTTGAGCAGCTATCGCGAATTCCTATCGCAGTCAACAAGCCCGTACTGGGGAGAAATGTGTTAAGGCGAGAAAGCGGGATCGTTGTCGAGCGCTACTACAAGAGTCCAGAGATGGCCCGCGAGCTGGAGTTGTTCGATCCCTCCTGGTTTGCAGGCGAAACCGAAATAGTTCTTGGCAAGAAGAGTGGCAAGTACTCAGTGCTGTACATGCTTCGCAAGAAGGGTCTCAGCGCGACTGATGAGCAGGTGAACGAAATGTTGAATGAGATCAAGAAGAAGTCGGTTGAGACAAAGATGTTGGTGTCTGATGAGCAGTTCAACGAAATCGTGTCGAGAGTCATTGAATCGTCCTAAATTTCGGTAATGATTTTAGTAGCAATCGAGGATAGTAATACATGAACCAGATAAAAACCGCCAAATCGCTCCTCTCGTGGAGTGGAGGTAAGGACGGTTCACTATCTTATCATGTGCTTAAGGGAAGTAAGGATCTCGAAACTGTTGGATTACTCACTACAGTCACATCCGATTACCAGCGGATAAGCATGCATGGTGTCCGTCGTGAACTACTCCACCTACAGGCTAAGGAGCTGGGTTTGCCTTTGTACGAGGTCATGATACCAAAGAACGCCACTAATGAAATCTATGAAGATAACATGTCAAAAAGGATTCTAGAACTGAAGGGAAGGGAAGGAATTTCTCAAGTAGTGTTCGGAGATCTATTCCTGCAAGATGTTAGATCGTATAGGGAGCATTTCCTAGCAAAGCTGGGTCTTGACTGCTATTTCCCGATCTGGGGAAGGGACACCACACAGTTGGCAGAGTCCTTCATACGAAATGGATTTAGGGCAAAGGTCTGCTGCGTGGATCCCAAGAAAATTGGTTGTGAATTCTGCGGAAGAGAGTACGATTTCGATTTTCTTACAGCTCTTCCCAAGGGCGCGGACCTATGCGGAGAAAACGGCGAGTTTCATACGTTTGTCTACGCCGGCCCAATTTTTCAAAAGAACATTGACGTGAAGGTCGGGGAAGTTGTCGAGAGAGAAGGTTTCTACTTTGCGGATATCCTGCCTGCCTAGAGTATGGTCAGGGCCGCTGCGAAAGCACCATTCTCTGCAATCGAACTCGAATCTGCCCAGCTCACGATTACTACGTCTCTGTTCTTCGGCTTTCCCTGAGATCTGATTGTTTTCCAAGGTTCCGACGGACCAAGTGCTTCACAGTCTGCGTCTTCGGATTTTTCAACACCCGGAATCATGAATTTGTTTGAAACATAAACTACAGTCAGAGCTCCACCTGCGCCAACCCTGATCGAGGCATCTCTCTGCTCGATGCCATTACGAATCTTGCCTTCTCCGCCTCGCACAATTATTGACCAAGCGTACTTGCCCAAGCCAAGGGGCCTTGATTCTACAAGAGAGGAAAAAGGAAGCGATTTTGAAACCGATATGAATTCATTTCTACCGGTTTCAGTGAGCGAGCAACCCTTTGCGTCAACCGATATCAGCCTGCAGTTCTTGAGTCTGGCTATGAGGGTTCTCACCTCCCCTTGACCCAAACCAGTAAGCTGACCAAGCCTAGCCCGGCCCAAGTTTGTCTTTGAGCTCCCTATCGCAATGAGAGCTTTCAGAATTTCGACTTCGCCGTAAGAGACCTTCGGACCTTTGTAGTCCGAGGCTAAAACGGCCTGAATCTGCTTCTTTAATGCCACTTTCTTATGCCTAAATCAACAAACTTTCCTCAAATCAAATAAGTCTTCTCGGAAAAGTTCTTGCTAATCGAATATTGTGGGAAAAGTGACTCAATTTGTGATGACACTTAAGCAGAAATACCCTACTTCTGTTTCCATTGGGAGAAGCACTCATGCATTATCTTCTGATAAGCATTCACTCGCCCGCTGCAGAAGCTGTGGCTCATGAACTGGGCCAGATCCTTCTATCAAAACAGATTGTAGCGCCAGGATTTACTTTGACTGCTCTAGATACCTACGCCTTTCTTGAGTTCCCGGAAGCTACAAGCGAAACAACAGATGCCATTGAGTCAGAGATCCAGTCTTGGATCTCGAACAAACACCGAGGATTGAGGCAACGCAAAGTAAGTGGAAGACGCCAAAAGCAGAACCTAGGTATGCCCGCTGAAGCGGCGACAGACATTGTGTATCTTGAGATCAGGAAATAGAATAGGCGGGTCAGATTGCTAGCAGTATATTCCAATTGAAAGCGAGTATGCAGCACCTCTCGGCATGCGATAATCAGAAAACGTTTCCGGATGCAAGAGGTATGCCATGATTTCCAATCCGTCTACCAACCTAGGTCCAGAACGGCTGTAGTATGAGCCGCCGTCCAATACATAGACCCTGCCCTCTCTTACTGCTTTTAGATTTCCCCAGCCTTGACACTTGGTAAGAGCTTCTATTTCCTGTAATGTTCTTTCTACGTTGTAACCACAGACGGTGAAAAAAATAGCATCGGGATCTGCTCTAACAACATCCTCCCATAAAACGATTGTCGACGGTTCGCCGTGTTTACCTAGTACTTCCTTTCCACCAGCATAGTCGACAAGCTCAGGCATCCAATGTCCGGAGCAATAGATCGGGTCCATCCATTCAAGGCATACAACTCTGAGTTTATCAAAGCCTTCACATCTCTTTCGTACTTCGCCAATTCTTTTCTGAAGTTCAGAAACTGCTCTTTCCGCTTTCTCGACTTCTCCCGTTGCGCGTCCAACTCTAATAATGTCTTCAAGAACGTCTGCAATCGTGTGTGGCGTTAGCGAAAGAACACTCGGCTTCGGTTCTAAACATCCAATTGCCCTAGACACATCGCTCAAAGGAGTCGCACATACTTCACAGAGCTCCTGCGTGATTATCAGGTCAGGTTTCAAAGATTTCAACAACTGTTCATCGATCTCGTATAGCGAGTTTCCCTTTGTCAGCGTTGATAAAACCGATTCATCAATTTCCCTGTTGTTCATTTTTGTTGTGTCAAACACAGAACGCATTACCACGGGCTTTTTTGTGATCGATGGCGGATAGTCGCATTCATGCGTAACCCCTACCAAGTTTTGTTCCAAGCCGAGCAACGCTACAATTTCTGTCGCGCTGGGAAGCGTTGTGACAATCCTGATTTGACGAGAAACCTTCGCCTCGTCTTCCAATTGATGCGTTCTGGAAGTCACTCATTACACCGCAAATGTCATTGACACATCTAACCCGAGTGGAACGCTGAAGCCTATAGCGTATGACAGTGCATCTAGATACTTGGCAAGCTGAGAAAATGCGTGCTTTATCTTCAGAATCCATTGATCCAAAGAGTCTAGAAGGCTTGCGGTTATCGCTTTGCCAAATCTAAGCTCTCTCCGTCCTTCTCCCAGCTCATTATGAATTAGATAGTTCATCTTGCCTACAATTCCGAAAAAAGTTCCGAGCAAACTATAAGATTTGGATTCGATTTGTGTCTTGTCAGTGATCTCCGAGAGACCTTCTATTGAATGAACTAGATCATCAAGCTCTGCTGCAACACCATCTTCAGTTATGTCTGCCAATATTTTTCACTGAACCATTGAGTAAGTTACTGTAATTTAAATTGGGACAAAGGCGCGTGAGCCTACCGTGTGAAATCGAACGCTTCAGACATGTTGTTCGCTATCGCATCCCTAGTAGAAAGCGGCGACAAGCCATAGTTATCTTCGACGAATTTGAGGTTGGAAGTATGGTCGTTGGTTACGCTGTCTATAAGTCCAGGCTTTGCGTACGGTGAGATGACTAGGCAAGGCACCCTGAACCCATAGCCGTACTGGTCAACCTGCGGAGGAACAACGTGGTCGTAAAACCCGCCGTAATCATCCCAAGTAACAAAGAGTGCAGACGCATTCCAGTAGGTACTGGATCCGACGGAGTTGACAATGTCATTCGCTACAGAGGTTTCCCCAATTTGAATGTTCTTTGGTGGATGCTCGTCTCCACTGGGAGCCCCTATTATCCAAGAGACCTGAGAAAGATTCCCGTTATTCAGATCAGAGTCAAAAGAGTTTTCAGACGCAAAATTGTTTGTCTTTATTGAAGGATTATTCTGGACATAGGCGAAGTTTTCAGACCATTGTGTGAATCCGTAGACTTTCCACGAGATGCCCTTCTGATCTAACTGCTGAAAGATTGGAGGGAAGTTTAGCGGCACGGGCACGTTGTCGTCCTTGATTCCACCTGCAGTTCCAGCGATCAGATACAGGTGATTTGGTGCACTTTCACTCATGACGGATGTGAAGTACTTGTCGCAAAGGACGTAGTTGTCCGCAGCTGTGTAATAATGCATCAGATCGGACCGCTCGTAGTATCCCATTGTTTCGACGTTTTCTTCTGAATACACAAACCCGTCCATCTTGCCGCCATCGAAATCTGCGTGTGCCGAGTTCCAGTTGTGGTTCATATCGACAGGGGTGAGATTGGTATCGTGGTATGGCGAGACGCAGTTGACCTTTCCCGAACCTTTTGATTTTGGCAGGCAGATATTCTTGCCTAAATTTCCTTCAGCCTCAGGATAGGTCCCAAAGTAATTGTCGAACGTGTGGTTCTCCTGAAGTACTATTACTATGTGATCTATCTTGGATTTTTTTCCACTCGCCAAGTGAAACACTTGTCGAAATTATGGTTCAAGTAATAGAGAAGGTTTTTGGAAAATGAAATGTTGTGCCTTTGCAATGGAAAGCGCAAGAACCAAAAGCAAATCTAGATCATCCACTTACTTTTCTCGGGCTGTTCTAGTTGTCAGCAAGAAGAGTTGTTATTGGTGGGAGTGAGCGATATGGTGTACTCGGCGCAGTTGAAATTGGTCCTGTGGATCCACATGAAACTATCGAACTTGCCATCGTTTTGAGACCGAACCCGGAATCGATTCAATCACTCAAGCAACTAGTTAACGACCTCGCGTCCAAGAAATCTGTTATAGAAAGATCGTACATCTCGCGTCTAGAATTTGCAAACAGATCGTTTGGTTCGAGCGAAAGCGATTTGCAGCTAGTTAGACAGTTCGCTAGCGACAACGGTCTCGAAATTCTGTCTAGTTCTCCTAGGCGCACGGCTCTTGTTTCTGGCGAAATAGGTCAACTGACAGAGCTATTTGGCGTCGAGATGAGGCGCTACCGTCATCCAGCGAAGATAGAGTTTCGAGGGAGAATTGGACCAATTTCTGTACCAATGGAGCTCGGCGATGTCGTACGGGCGGTATTGGGTTTCGACAACAGACCTCAGGCAAGAACACACTTTCGCCCACTACTTCCTGGTCAAGCTACTGTCTCGTCGTACACCCCCATCCAGTTGGCAAAGCTGTATAGTTTTCCGACTGGCGTGGATGGAAGTGGCCAATCAATTGGAATCATCGAGCTTGGTGGTGGGTTTGTCCAAAGTGATCTTGATACCTATTTCTCCGGCCTAGGCATGAATACCCCAAAGATAGCTGCCGTCTCGGTCGATGGCGGCTCGAACGCTCCTACGGGCGACCCTTCGGGACCTGACGGCGAGGTGATGCTGGACATCGAAGTAGCAGGAAACATTGCTCCGGCGTCACAGATTACAGTCTACTTTGCACCCAACACTGACAAGGGATTCTTAGACGCTGTTATTACTGCGATGCACGACCAACAGAACAAGCCATCAGTTATTTCCATCAGCTGGGGTAGCGCTGAAGATACTTGGACTTCTCAGGCTCTCCAAGCGTTCAACCAGGCTTTCCAAGATTCCTCGACACTAGGTGTAACGTTCTGCGCCGCGGCTGGAGATAGTGGATCATCAGATGGGCAAACCGATGGCCTGGCGCACGTGGATTTTCCAGCCTCTTCTCCATTTGTTCTCGGTTGTGGCGGAACGAGGCTAATGTCAAACAGCGAGAGAATAACGAGTGAAGTTGTCTGGAATGATGAATCCATTGGCGGAGGAGCAACCGGCGGCGGAGTGAGTAGTGTTTTTTCTCTGCCAGCTTGGCAGCAGATTATAGGTGTGCCACCTTCGGCAAACCCCGGTGGGCAAATAGGGCGAGGAGTTCCCGACGTATCCGGCGATGCTGATCCAGCAACAGGATATGAAGTGAGAGTGGATGGTCAGGATACAGTGTTCGGTGGAACGAGTGCGGTAGCGCCGCTGTGGTCCTCGTTGTTAATACTGTTGGCGCAAAGTCTCGGAAAACCCTTGGGGTTTGTGAACCCAATACTCTACGATAAACTTGTGACAATTCAGTCAGGTTTAGAGATTGAGAAAGGATTTGACGACATTACTCAGGGGAACAATGGCGCTTACAAGGCAGGTAGAGGTTGGGATGCATGCACAGGTCTTGGAAGTCCGGAAGGACAGAGCCTCTTGGCCGCGCTTTGACTTTTTGCAAAAGCACGAAACAATAACTTTTTGACAGTCTGCTCTGAGGTTATACGGTTCTACGTCCGTAATTTCGGACTACGTTTTTCGTGATGAGGTAGTTCGCGTTGGTGCAATACAAGTGGACAGTTCTAACTAACACGACTATTGGCGTGTTAATGGCTACTATAGACGGGACCATAGTTCTTATCTCGCTTCCAGCCATTTTCAGAGGAATTGGGATTAACCCTCTCGCCCAGGGTACATTCCAGTATCTTCTCTGGATCTTGTTTGGTTACAGCGTTGTCACAGCGACTTTGCTAGTCACATTCGGACGCATTTCTGATATGTTTGGCAGGGTAAGGTTCTACAACATTGGGTACGTCATTTTCACTGTTGGTTCACTCCTAGCATACCTGACCCCAAACAAAGGATCTGAAGGAGCAATCGAGCTCATAATCTTCAGATTGATTCAAGGTGTTGGTGCAGCGTTCTTGTGGTCAAACAGTGCTGCCATAGTCACTGATGCTTTTCCCCGAAACGAACGAGGATATGCATTGGGTATCAACATGATTGCCGCTCTCGTTGGCTCTTTGACTGGCTTGATTATGGGAGGTGTACTTGCGACGATTGACTGGCGATTGATCTTTCTTGTAAGCGTGCCGGTGGGGGTCATCGGGACTTTGTGGTCTTACTTGAAACTCAAGGAAATGCCGATCGTGAACAAGAAGCAGAAGCTCGACGTTTGGGGAAATGTCGCATTTGCGCTTGGCCTCACTCTGCTCTTGATCGGCGTCACGTATGGTCTAATGCCGTACAATGGAGCAGACATGGGATGGGGAGACCCATACGTCGCATCATCTCTTGTAGTAGGACTGGCTCTACTTGTTGCGTTTCCATTCATCGAGATGAAAGTCGAAGATCCGATGTTCAGGCTTAGCCTCTTCAAGAGTCGAGCCTTCAGCGCGGGAAACTTTGCGGGTCTCTTAGCTTCGGTCGGGAGAGGCGGGGTGCAACTCATGCTCATCATACTGTTGCAAGGAATATGGCTACCACTTCACCATTACAGTTACCAGTCCACTCCGTTTTGGTCGGGTCTTTACATTACTCCGATGCTTGCAGGGTTTGTTATCATGGGACCCCTAAGCGGAAAGATATCGGACAGGAGAGGTGCGAGAGCTCTTGCCACGATTGGAATGCTTGTCACAGCCGCTTCGTTCATCGCGCTTTCTTTCATTCCATTCAATTTCTCTTTCATAGAGTTCGCCGCAATTATCTTCATCATGGGTCTGGGCGGTGGATTGTTTGCCTCTCCAAACTCTGCATCCATAATGAATTCGTCGCCAGCAGAGCATAGAGGCGCGGCTTCTGGAATGCGTGCTACAATGATGAATGTCGGCCAAACCGCAAGCCTTGCGGTCTTCTTTTCAATAGTGTTAATCGCGCTTGCAGCGAGTCTCCCAGGGGCTCTTGCTTCAGCAGTTACCAGTGCAGGTGCGCCGCAACTCGCACAGGCTTTCCAAAGTATACCTCCCACGAATGCGCTTTTTGCTGCATTCTTAGGCTACAATCCGGTTGGATCGATACTTAGTGCGATGCCGTCATCGGTAGTTTCTTCGATTCCACAATCGACGCAAGCTTACCTGACAGGAAATACTTTCTTTCCCAACGCAATTGCTCCCGCGTTCATGTCCGCACTCCGCACGACTTTCTACATAGGGGCCGCACTTTCGATAGTAGCTGCTATTGCCTCGGTGCTGAGAGGCTCACATATGCGTCAAATCCAAGAGATTGAAGAGATGGAATTAAGGAAGAAGTAGACAAGGGAAATTCGGAGTTCTAATATATGATCAGATATGCATATGTGGAAGAAACGTTCATAGTGTGGTAGAGGGATTCTTTAGTTATGCGCAAAACTAGATTGATTGTTTCGGCATGTCTTTTCGCCGTTCTGAGTCCTCTGGTGGTTTTGCCCGTGGCCGCTTCTTCTGGTGGAACAACACAATTTGCCGCCTACAACATTACTTTGACAAATGCGACCAAGACAACTTCGTTCGTGGTCAACGAATCAATAACCCCTTCGACAAATGGCATGTCCAATCTTGCTTTGCAGCTGGTTTCGAGCATGTCAAACTTAAGTTATTCAAGGCTGGTAAACTCGACGTATGCTATGTTTCCAGTACTTCCTTCGGTAGGAAACCAGTCTTTCAGTTATCAGAGTCATAATTACTCTATTGCAGCATCAATTGTCCAGACTGGCAAGAGTTCCGCTACACTTTCTGGAGCAACCTACACCACAACAGACTATGCTTTTAGTGCAAACGCATCCTTGTCTGGGAGCCAAGAGTTTTCAGTTAGTGGCGATTTGGTAGTTCTTCCATCAGGTCTCGTTGATTCTGCGCAAGTCATGTACAAGGGGGCCACTGTGCAAGCGCAACTTGTCTCGACCAACCTATCATTGAGTTCAAACTCGCCAGCTTCTTCTACGATGCGGACTGCTACAATAGCTGGAGGAGCTAGCGCGATCTTTGGAGTAGGAGCCCTGGTGTTTTACAAGCATCGTTCTACTTCGCATTCCAGCCAAAGCAGAAATGACAAGCCGCTGTACCACGTAGACTAGAGAACTGAACTCGCTTTTGGAAACCGTCATCGAGTTTGTTGATGCTACGAAAGAGTATGGATCAACAAAGACGATAGGACCCGTCACTTTCTCCGTAAAGAAGGGAGAGGTCGCAGGATTTCTAGGGCCCAACGGCTCGGGAAAGACAACTTGCATCAGGCTTCTGCTGGGTCTCATGCGAACGACTTCGGGTTCGGTCAGCATAAGAGGACTGGACCCCATCACCGAACATAAGAAAGCCCTCCGACAGGTAGGATATTCTCCGGAACTTCCCAATATCCAGACATTTCTCACTCCGCGCGAACTTCTGGAGCTAGTCGCAAAAGAGACGGGAGTACACGCTTCCGACACGCAAAAGGAAATCAAGGAAGTGCTGGAGCTTGTTGGCCTTCCCGCCTACATCGACGTAAAGGTTGGCAAGTTTAGCAAGGGAATGGTTCAGAGGCTCAGCATAGCGCAGGGGATGATAGGATCGCCTGACGTTCTTGTCATGGACGAACCGATGATTGGCCTTGACCCGGCAGGGTCGGCGCACTTTCGCGAAGTGTTCCGGACCTTTTCAAAGGAGCGAGGCGGCACGATATTTCTTTCCTCCCACATCATGCAAGAGGTAGAATCACTCTGCACCTCTGCTGTGATGATCCACAACGGCCGATTGCTGTTCAATGGAACGATTGACGAGGTCACAGGAAAGGTACTCGGGTTTGACTATCTTTTCGTTGAAGCTGAACCGGCGAATGCAAACCTGATTGGGGCTCTCTCAAAAATCACTGGTGTAGATCAAGTTCTGCAGAAAGACAACAAGACAATGGAGATCAGGGTTAGAAGAGGAGATGAAGTGAGGCCTCTAGTAGCTGAAACTGTCCTAAGGTCTGGAGCGAAGCTATATTCTATGGGGTACTCGCAGAATCTCTTAGAAAGAACGTACATCGAGGCATTGAAAAAGGGGAGATGAATCACGAGGCCAAAGATAGTTTATACCTTCATTCGTTACGAAATCAAGAGATCTATCGCTAGAAGAAAAGTTGTCGCCCTTGCTTTCTTTACTGTTTTAATAGGAACTCTACCGTATTTTCTGGTTTCTTATGTTGGTGGTGGCCATAGCACGCTAGAACAGTTCCTCGCACCCTACTTTGGTTACCTCTGGGTAGTTGGAGTTTTTCTGCCACAGGCATTCTTCGTCCAGTTCACAGGAATCTTGATCGGCGGTGGCGCAATCTCGGAAGAGTACGAGAGCGGGACGGCAGAATTGATTCTCTCAAAACCTGTCACGAAATCAGAGTACTTTCTCGGTAAGTTTCTCGGAGGATACATCCTGCTAGCATTCATAATCCTGCTCAACATGGTACTGGCAGTAATATCTGCAACCATAACTTTCGGACAGCAGCTTGTCCTTGGAACGTTGCCCACAGTCCTACTTGCGCAGGTGTTCGTGGCCCTTCTATTCTTCACCGTAGGATTCATGTTTGGTGAGGTAGTCAGGAGATCGTCCTTATCCTACATCATCGCGTCTTCAATCTTCTTTACAAGCGAAGCTTTCGGTCTTGCACTATCTGTGATGTACTCTATTACCAACACCGCATTATATCAGCAGGTACAGCTCTACCTTCCTACTTCACTGGTTGAATCGATACCTATGCTTCTGGAAAAGTCTCATCTTCCTTCGACTGTTGTGACACTCCTAGGATTTGCTTCATTCGGCAGCTTCGTTGAAACATCATTTTCGTTCTCGCTGGTACTGATTCTGGTTTATTTCGTCGCAGCATTTATGGTCGCTTTTGTTTTCTTTGAAATGAGCGACGTTTCAAGAAAAGTCAGCTAGTTAAGAAAGACGTTCAATTAGCTCGGAACAGTTGTAACCGCTATAACATGTCTGTTCGAGCTTCACAGAGCCTGAAATGCGTTGATTTGCCTCGATGTTTGTCTTCGTCCGCCCTTGCGATAGACCAAGGGGTTGGTTTTGGCAGAATTTGATAAGTCATCCATCTTCGCATTCATACCTAGCTTGGCCCACGTCTGTTGAGATATTTTCTATGGCTGTGCCTTGTCCGAATGACATCCATTAAGTGCCCATCCCAAAAATCAAACTAGTAGCCGATTTTAGTTAATCTCGTGCCAAAAACGTATTTCACTACCATCTCATGCATCATGAAAAAAATACCTACGATCAGAATCAGTCCAGACGACTTCTGGATGGAAATAGCCCCAGTTCTCGGGAAGGAGAAGGAACCCGGAACGAGGGGCAGACCACCTGCGCCCTTCAGGGAGGTGCTGGATGGCATCATATACGTCTTGAACGCAGGATGCCAGTGGAAAGCTCTCCCAAGGAAATATGGATCTGGCTCGACGTGTCACAGGAGATTCCAGCAGTGGGTCAGGCAGGGAGTGTTCGAGAGGATATGGATCAGGCTCCTGAAGAGATACGGCGACATCAAAGGAATCAAGTGGGAGTGGCGTGGTCAACAAACAGGATGATCTTCTTTGCTCCGAGTCTCTTCGCTTGCTGCATCACGTTAGGCCGCAGAAGCGTGATGAATGTGTTCTTCCTTTTGTTTTCTTCGGAGCGAGTACTCGTTTCTGCTCGCGAACCCTTCGAGCGCCCGAAGCTGTCTTGCTTTGGAATTGACCTCCACGCCATGAAGATCTGATATTCTACCTCTAGGCCAAAATAGCGGCCAAGGGCAACATCTCAAGTCAGGAAAAATATGTCTGCTTCAATTAGGGCCTTGACTTAGTATCCTCTCCCGGTATGTTTTCCATTGTTTTCAATGAATAATTGCAAACTTTCAGATTGAAAATTGCAATACTTGCATCGTCCATTGCTAATGCAAGTGGGGTCAATAGGTCCAGGTACACAGATCCGTGTGTGTGGACTTTAGGGCAGAAGCTTTTGGGTGCTTGACCCGAGATATGACTACTCAGGATGAAGAGGCGAGATTCCTGTGCTGTCCTGGATGCCTTTTTCCATCCATTTTAGAAGCTCGATCAAATCTCTTCTGTCGGGTTCGCCCAGGTAACCTGCAGGTTGTTTAAGCGTTGCCGTCTTGATTACGCCCCTGTTAACCAAGACTTCCTTTTTTACCGCGAGTGCCATTTCTCCGTAGTAGTGCGAGACTGGGAGACTGTAGTAGAAAAGCTTCTTTGCCATCTCAAAGTTTCCACTTTTGAATGCTTTCCAGATTGCCACAAGGTACTCTGGAGTTGGGGACGCCGTCATTATTCCGATAGCTCCGCGCTCTAATTCCCAGAAATACGCTCTTCCATGTGATGCGCCAAAGATTCGCATCTTGTCTCCGATAAGCTGTTTCAACTTTTGGATCTTCATTGGAGTAGGAGGATCTTCCAGTTTTACGTACTGCGAATGTTTTGTCTCATTGGCAAGTCGAGCAATAAGCTGAACAGACATGGACGGATGATCGCTTTCTGGCTCGTCCTGTACGACTATTGGAATGTTTATGGAATCTGAAATAGCGGCAAAATGATTGAATATCGCTTCATCTCTCATCCTGAGGTTCTTCGGAGGGGCGATCATCACAGCTGCGGCGCCCAATTTCTCCGCCTGTCTTGCCGCTTCCATGGCTAGATCTGTAGATTCTCGCCTGCGCCAGAATGAGGTCCCATGCTGTTCTCAAATTGCACCTCGGAGTCAGAAAGCATGTAACCAGACGTGCCATATGCGCTCCATCTGACTGCCCTAATTTGGCACTTTTGCTCAAGATCGTGCCTAAGATTGTCGCACGCGCACTCGATTGGCCATTGGTTTGGCAGGTGACCGTAAAGGATCAATATCTTTCGAAAGCCACTTTCAACCATCGATGTACAGATATCTTCAATTACAGCTATCATGGTCTCTGGTCTCATATAGAAAGTTCCAGGGAATCCTCTATGCTCCTCGGAATGACCGTAATAAATTGGCGGCGACAAAGGAACGCCCGTGTTCATAGAGACACGTTTGGCAACTTCTAGACAACAGAGAGTGTCGGTGTTGACTGGCAGGTGAGGCCCATGTTGTTCAGTAGCTCCTATAGGCAGTATTACCATGCCAACGCGTCTTGTGATTTCCTTGATTTCCGGAGCAGATAGTTCGTCCAGAAAGATCGGAAATCTTTTTCCTTGTTTGGTCATGCGAGTTGACTCCAAGAGTTGACTAAAAGAAAGGTTCCGGTCAAGTGCTTGCAACGCCCTCTGATTTGTCCTGAATAAAAAGAATTATTACGCCTTCTTAGTTGCAGGCCTGTTGTCCAGAATCATAGATGTAAGCGTCCCTATTTTTGACACTTCGGGACAGGAAGAAACTCACCACACAACCGGTCCTCGCACCTATTACAAGCCGGGAGATCTATACGTGAAAATATCAACTATTTGCTCTTATTCGACCGGATTAGGAGAGAGGATGACTTCGCGTATCGACGCTCCATTTCATGCGGGAACGCATGTTGATGCGCCTCTTCACAGAATAGAGAACGGCACGAGCCTTGACGATATTCCATTGGAGACTTTTGTTGGGAAGATGCGAGTTGTCGATCTGAGCTCAAGAGCCAAGGGACTTGCGATTACGGGAAAGGATCTTGAAGATGATGCAGAAAACGGTAAGATTGAACGACTCTTGATCAAGACAGGTTGGTTTAGAAATTTGGGCAAACCCAAGTATTACGATAGCTCGTCGCCGCACTTGACAATGGATGCTGTTCAATGGATGGTAGCTAAGGGTGTGAAATTGCTTGCGACGGATTTCATGCCAGATCCTCCACATGCTCTGAGTCTTCCAGTCCAGAGGAAGATACTGGAATCCGGTATCTGCATTCTAGCCAATTTAGCCAACCTGGATCAGATTAGCAAGAAACATGTAGATATTGTCGCACTTCCAGTCAAGATTGCGGGCGCCGAGGGCTCTCCATGCAGGGCAATTGTCATTGAAGACGACTCGTAGCTGTTGTAGCGCGAATACTAGATTTCGGCAAAATAAGTCGGGTACGGAAGTAAGTTCGACTGAAGTACTTGGAATCAGTTCTTGAATTATCTCTCTAATTTCCTGTAAAGAATAGACGCGTCCCATACCAAACCTGACGGACACAAAATCAGCCCATGTGAATTGAAGTAAACGAATCCCGATTTCTCACAGGCAAGTTACGTAGTGCTGCATATCGTTGTAGGCCTCTTATTCCGTCTGCTCCAACTTTTGGGTGGTTGTAGATTACGTTTGAGCTGGTATAGACAACACGTCCAACTATATTGAGTCTGGTAACTTCGAGAACGTTTGCAGTGCCGAATTGAGCACCATACAAGCATTTTATCGTCGAATAATACTACGTTTTCGTAGAGAACATGCCAAGGCAAAAAGGCAAACTTCGAGAGTTTCCAAGCGCAACAAATGAATCATCTGGCTACAACAACCTCACATTGTTTTCGGAACGAAGTGTAGTTTATCCGTGGACTTCTCCTATCCCGGTTGTTTTCGTGGAGGGAGACTCTGCCGAGATGGGCAAAGAATTCGCCCGCGCAACGAAGAGCATTACAAGAAAGAACGTAGAGTTCAACGTTCCAAGGCTCAAAGAGATTCTCGCAAAAACCAGGGTGAAACCAAGCGATTACGTTAGGGCAATTGAAGCTGCGATCAGGAAATTCGCTACCTCTGACTTTCTTGACGAAATGCAGTCAATGGCCGATGCCGCAAAGCTTTCTTACGAATCCATAGTACTGTTAAATTCCAACATCGACATAATTACTGCGTTTTCGGGGCCCGAATCGGCGGACCGCTTTTCTTGCAGCATGTTTGCCGCTTGGGGAAATGCAACCAGGGGAAGGGAAACAATTGCAGGTCACAACGACGACGGAAACAGAATAATGGATCAGTATGCCGTACTTAAGATAGCGAAACCAAAACACGGACATGCCTTTGTCTGTCCGCAGGTCCCAGGATATTTGGGGTACGACTGCTTTGTTAACTCGGCTCAGATGTTTGTCTGTGGTACAGCTGTGGATGATCGTATGAAAGACTCAGAACTATTGAAGGAAGGAGTTCCTAACTGGGCGCTGTACCGGTGGATCGGCCAGTTTGCTGATAGCGTAGAAGATGCGAGCAAACGCCTACTTTCGTCCAAGAGCATGACCCTAAAGAACTGGTGTTTTGTAGGGAAGGGAGAGGGAGTGGTCATCGAAGCTACTCCCAGACATCATGCAAACATGAAGCTTCCGAGGTCAGAGAATTGGATAGGCCTGTCCACATGTACGGTATGCCCCGAAATTTCAAGGTACACCGTCAAATCCAAGAACAAGACGAGTGGTCAGTATCGTATAGTCTCCGTGAGAAAAGAAGTAGCGCAAAGATACGGGGAAATTGATTCAGATTCAGGTATTGGCATCTTATCGAGCCACTACGATTCCATGAGGAATAGAACAGTGGCAAGCGAGCACACTCCTTGCAGACACATGGAATACGAAGGTAGATTCGCGGGAACTTGCAGATCGCTTCTAGCTACATTCAACGAGAAAAATGATCGAGTTGGTCGTTCAACTAACATCGATGTCGCGCTCGGCAACCCCTGTTTCGCCTATTGGAGAAGACTGCGGTTCAACGAAAAGTTTGACCTGGTAGTAGGTTACGACAGGAATAGTGCATCAGAGCGTAAGCTTAACGAATTGTTAATCTGGTTGTGATTGCGCAAGAGCCTAGCAGGTGAAGTCAACTGACTCCCAGATTAACACTCTTCGAGGGAACTACAACCTTCGTGGGAATTGCAGTTCATTCGATTTCGTGGTTCATGCGAAGCTCCCAGGGGAATAGATTTAGCAATATTGCAGAAAGAGAGGCCTCCGGAAAAGACCTAATTTGAGCTCTCGGAAGAAATTTGTCATAAAGTCTGTACCTGGAACTCCTCCTGCTAGCGGACCCTATTCGAGGGTAGTTCGCTTCGAAAATACCGTCTACGTATCTGGTCTGTCCCCAAGAAACCCTGATGGAAGTGTTTTCAGGGGAACAATTGAAGAAGAAGTTACTAACGTTATAGAAAATATAAGC
>DAHVAI010000312.1 GCA_027314685.1 Nitrososphaerota archaeon
CGCTAGAGGACGGAACTTTGACTATTTTGAATCCTGCCATGGCAGCACTGGACGGGTTTGTACCGTGAGCCGAGTCGGGCACCAGCATTTCATCTTTGTTCACGCCGCCACGATCTCGCAAGAATGACCTTGTGATAAGGGCACCTGCATACTCGCCTTGAGCACCGGCCGCAGGCGCTAGCGAAAACCTGTTCATCCCTGTTACTTCACAAAGCATCCGTTCTAGCTCGTGTAGGATTTCGAGCGTCCCTTGAACAGTTGATTCATCTTGATATGGGTGCAAGTTAGCGATTCTGGCATCTCGCATTATCCGTTGAGATACCTTTGGATTGTATTTCATAGTACAACTCCCAAGCGGATACATGCCAAGATCTATCGCAAAATTCATCTGAGAAAGTCGTACAAAATGTCGAACAACTTCTGGTTCTGATAATTCAGGCAATTTTGGAGGATCTGATCTCAACATGGACGCGGGAATGAGATTGCTGCAATCTCCTACTTTTGCTTGGATGCTTGGGTCCAACTGAGGTAGTGAATATCCAATTCTGCCACTTCTTGATAACTCGATAAGGAGCGGCTCATCCCAAGTTGCTTGATGGAACACCATTTATGATCCGCTCTCCAAGATCTTCAAGCTAGAAATTAGATGTTCAACATTTGTCAAGGTGTGAATTTCGCTGAATGAGAAAAGGGAGATTCTTGAAAGATCTGCGTAAAATCTGCCAAGCGGTAGACCTCCTAGAATATTAAATTCTATGAGTCTTCTAGAAAGATTAGAAGAATCGATTCCGGTTCGAAGACTTAGGTCACCAAAAAAAGAACCCTTGAAAAACGGTCCGTCGAGCCTTTCCTCTTCAACACGTTTCAAAGCATAGTGTGATTTTGTAACTATGTTTTCTCCGATTTCTTTGATTCCTTTTGGGCCCATGCTTGCGAGATAAATGCTAACTGCGAGTGCGAACAAAGCTTCATTCGTGCAGATATTTGACGTGGCATATTCTCTTCTGATGTGTTGCTCTCGAGTTTGGAGGACCATTGTGTATCCGCGCCTTGATCCATCTTTGGATAGCGTTGCACCGATGAGTCTTCCTGGCATCTGCCTCAGAAGACTAGGTTCCTCTCTGGTTGCGAAGATCCCCATCATCGGGCCCCCAAAGTTCGGATAGAGGCCCAAAGGTTGACCATCCCCAATAGCAATGTCAGTTCCGTATGACCCGGGTGGTCTGATTAAGCCAAGCGTAATTGGATTCACTCCCGCGATAACTAGGGTTTTTTTCGAATGACACAATTCTACAATTCGATCGATGTCATCTTCTATGATTCCGAAGAAATTTGGATTCTCAAAGTACATCGCCGCAACGTCATTACCGAGTTTTCTCTCGAGATCTCCCATCATTATCTTACCTGATGAATCGTAATCTACAAGTTGAATATCGAGGCCCAGCGGCGAGACATATGTTCGCAGAACACCTACTCGTTCGGGAGAGACGTTCTTGCCGACAAGCAGTCTTTTCCTCTTGTTGACTCTAAACGCCATTCTCCCAGCTTCTCCCAACGCTGTTGCCCAATCGTACAAGGAGCTATTCGCAACTTGCATCTCTGTCAACGCACAAATCTGACTTTGGTATTCAAACAGCCCTTGCAACATCCCTTGACTAATCTCGGGCTGGTATGGGGTATACGATGTATAGAACTCCCCGCGCCCCAAGAGCTCATCAATTATTGACGGAACATGATGGAGCCAGTTTCCTCCGCCGATAAAGTTGAGGTACTGCGGCGCAGACTTATTTTTTGATATCTTCGATGCCACCAAGTTTTCAAGTTCTACTTCACTAAGCGCTTTAGGCAGTCTTAACTCTCGTTTAAGGCGGACCGATTCCGGTATATCTGAAAAGAGTTCGGAAATGCTAGCTAAACCTAGTCTATCCAACATCACTTTGGAAATGATGTCATCAGAATTCGGAAGGAATTTATGAGGTGGCATCCTTCTAACAGGGACTTCCAGCAGAAAGCCGCATCATATGATTAAAATTCTTAACTGACTATTTGGTCTTTCAAACAGTCCTGACCATGGTGGTTGATTTCTAAACGCGATTAATTTCCTCGGATTTTGGTTAATGCATCGAAAGTCTTTAAAACTGATTTTGATATTCGCGTGCTTTATCGGTGCAGTAAGTTGATGCGTTCTAGGAACGCCTTTTTGGTCATCCTCGTTTTGTTCTCCACAGTGGCGTTCTGTACATCTGGAAGCGGTTTGTTGCCACATGCAAACGCGTCGTCATCAGCAAGCGGCTACTCTCTTCTCAATTTGCAGACTTTCAATCAATATGGGCAATTCTCAATAAACGAAACCCTAACAGGTTCGAATAGTTCCACGCCACTTAGCTCGGTTACTTTTGGATTTCCGGCTTCTTTCCAAAACCACCTTGTTTCTCCAAGCTCGTCTGCCAGCATCGGATCTTCGCCAATCGCAACTAATCGCTCTATCACGGTTTCGAACGGAACGGTCTTTATTACTCTGAACTTTGCTCAAGACTTGGGAAGTAACTCAGAAGCCCAGCTGGGATTTTGGGTGCTCGATTCCTTGAAACCAGTGAACACTACCGGTTACATCGCTCCTGCACTGACGAGCCCGTCGGTCAGCATTCATTTGGACATGATCAACAATACCATCAATTTTCCCGACGCAACGACTTACATTTCGAATTCTACCACTTTACAGGCTGTGGGATTTACTTCGTCAAATACTTATGTTGAAACATCTTCATACAGCGGACAAATTCAGCATTGGACAAATACATCAAGCAATGTAGAGCCCTCGATGAAATCAATCCCCATTAACATCTATTCATTGCCTTCAAGTACAGGGGCTCTGAATTTTACTTCGATAACAAGACAAATCTCGATCAGCGCGAGTGGCCAAATCCTAGTTACAGATACCCTTGAGATTAGGAACTTGGGACTAAATACCATTTCTAGTCTAGCTTATACCCCGCTAACCTCTTCGGAGAACGTCACTGCAGTACCAGCCAGGGAGCCGCCTCTGAGTAATTTTGGCATAATTGCTGTTACCGGGGGCCAGCTTGATCTAAATTCAACCAATCAGGCGATTCAGCCCGAAAGCTCAGAGACGTTAATCTATGAATACCCACTATCTTCGCACTACTGGAGTGTATCAAATGGCGTTTATACATTGACCATACCAACCACTGTTCCTGTGGGAGGACTAGTGAATCAATTCAGGCTCTACTCCGCACAGGTACCTGGTATCGTCCTCATTGGTCAACAATTGTCTCTGAACGGTAGTGGGACAATGCAAATAGGATCGGGAAGCACCAGCCTGAAATTCAGGGTGGGTGTTGCATCTGCTGCTGCTCAGGCTTTACCCGTCGCTTCAATATTGTTTGTTGGTGTATTTGTCGCAGGTCTGATATTCCGACCGAGGTCAGAAACAGGAGAAGATATTGGGACAACTTTTGACAGCATGATTCGGACTATTGAGGACAAAGTATCGAGCACAAATGACTTGTTATCCGAATTAAGATCGAAAGGATCATCCATCGGAAGAAACGAACTAGCTGTAGTAAGATCGCGAATTGATGATGTAAGAACCAAGACAAACTCCAGGTTAGGCAGTTTGCGATCTCAGCTTCCGGGTTCAGTTACGACAGCTGTTCAAGCAGGGATCAACGAAATCCTAGCCATCGACAGGGATTTCGATCGCATAGTGCGAGATATTCTGAACAGTTACGATCAATACGCTTCAAAACGAATGAAAGATGAGACTTTCTCGAGAGTTCAGCAGAGCGACTCGAGAAAACTTCAGAGCATAACGAATTCATTAATTGATAGGGCTCACGACATACGTGAAGAATACGAAAGCGAAAGATAGAACGAATTTGTGAGCAAAGGCCCTAGAAAGATTCAATAGGCTAACGCCTAAACTTGTGACAGTCCTCAGAAGTGTGGTGAAATATGCCTCAAGAGAAGGAGCTGTTGAGGAGAAGATTCTCCGCGGACCCAGATAAGTATTATAGAGTCGCGCTGTTTGAGGATTTGGGATATGTTCGAAAACAATGCCCAAAATGTGGTGGATTCTTCTGGACTCTGGACCAGGACAGAAACAACTGCCCTGAACAACCTTGCCAGGAGTATGAATTTCTAGGATCTCCAGCGACTACAAAAAGATTCAGCTATGTTACGGCATGGAATGCAGTAGCAGATTTTTTTAAGCGCAATAGACATGAAGAGCTAAGAAGATACCCGGTCGTCTGCAGATGGCGACCCGACCTTTTTTTCACAATCGCTTCAATTGTCGATTTTCAGAGAATAGAATCAGGGCGAGTGATATTTGAACTCCCATACAATCCACTGGTCATTCCACAAATGTGTTTGCGATTCTCAGACATTGCGAATGTTGGCGTAACCGGAAGACACTATACTTCATTTTGTATGATAGGTCAGCACGCACTGGCTAACAGTCAAGGCTATTGGAAGGACAAGTGCATCGAGCTAGATTTCAAGCTTCTGACCGAACAATTTGGATTCGACAAGAAAGAAGTCGTGTTTAAGGAGGATGTCTGGCTGGGGCCTGGCGCTTTCGGGAACAGCTTGGAATATTATGTCAAGGGCTTGGAACTAGGCAATGCTGTTTTCACCTCATTCGAAGGAACTCCTGAGAATTTCAAAGAATATCGCGACAAGATAATCGATATGGGCGCGGGTTTGGAGCGATTTGTTTGGGCATCACAAGGGACATACAATAGCTATGATGCAGTTTTCCAAGAAGTTCTTGGAAAGCTACAGACACAATCAGATTTGATCTTGGCAACAGATAGTTCGCTGAATGAGTACTATAAGATGTCAGGCTCGCTGGATGTTGATCAATTCAAGGGTTCTGTGGATAGCTATCAGACAATTGCAAAGAAGCTCGGGTTGGATGATTCCATTCTACGGAGAAAAGTGGAACCAGTTCGGGCAGTCTATTCTGTGGTTGACCACGTAAGAACCCTGTTGTTTGCCATCTCGGATGGTATGTTGCCTAGCAACGTGGGAGGAGGATACAACCTACGAGTCATCCTTAGGAGGGCATTGGATTTTCTGAATGAATTCGGAATTAGTTCGACATTAGCTCAGATCGCACTTTGGCATGCTGAGTCTCTCAAATCAATGTACCCTGAGCTCCTAGAGAATGTGATTGATGTAGAAAGAATACTCGAGGTCGAGGCGAAGAAATATGACAATACGAAGATAAGAGCTTCAAGAGTTATCGAAAGCTTGTCTAAGCGAAAGCAAGGTCTAGGTGTTGAAGAGCTTGCCAGACTCTATGACAGTGACGGTATCACTCCAGACACCCTTAAAAAATCCGGACTGAAAGTTGATATCCCTGCTGATTTCTACGAACGAATAACTTCACGGCACATGTTACAAAGGGAGGAGAAACAAGAACAGACCTTCGAAGTTGGTCTAGTTCCGACGACGAAACTCATCTATTACGAAGACAGTTCGCAAATTGAATTCGATGCAAGAGTTGAGAAGATATTTTCTGGAGGTTTTGTTGCCCTTTCTTCCACTGCATTCTACCCAAGAGGCGGAGGGCAGGAGCCTGATTTCGGCACACTAAATGGATTATCTGTTGACAACGTGATAAAGGTTGACGGTGTAGTCTTGCATCACGTAAAGGGTTCGGACCAATTACGTGAAGGTGATCTTGTAAAAGGCCTGATCGACTACAAGAGACGCTCCACTATAACCAGACATCACACCGCTACCCACATTGTTAATGGGGCTTGCAGAATTGTTCTCGGGCCTTGGGTATGGCAACACTCAGCGTTCAAGGATGTTGACATGGGACGATTAGATATCACTCACTTTGCGCATTTGACGCGCGAAAACATAAAAGAAATTGAAAGATTGGCCAACGAAATTGTGAGACGCGATCTTCCTATTATGATTCGTTGGATTCCCAGAATGGAAGCAGAACTGAAGTATGGGTTCCGCTTATACCAGGGTGGCGTTGCTCCAGTAAAAGACCTAAGGATTGTCAATATTGAAGGTTTCGATGTTGAAGCGTGTGGAGGTACGCACGTAAAGAATACTGGTGAAGTTGGCATTATCAAGATCACCAAGACTGAACGGGTGCAGGATGGAGTTGAGCGGTTAGAGTTCGTTGCCGGAAGCGTAGCTATTGAATTTGTGGAGGCACAAGAACTTCTTCTCTTGGAATCGGCTAGCAGGTTGGAAACTCCAATGGAAAAACTTCCAGCCACAATAAATCATCTGAAATCAGAAACAGAGATTTCCAAAAGAAACGCTAAACAGCTCGCAAAAAGACTCGTCGATATCATGTCTGCCGAAGTTCCGAAGCTTTCTTCCCCACTCAAAGGTGAGCTCAAGGTATATGTTTCTATGTTTGAGATTGGACTGGATTCGGATTATCACCTTT
>DAHVAI010000321.1 GCA_027314685.1 Nitrososphaerota archaeon
TTACCCCACCAACAGCCTGATCGGCCGCAGTCCCATCCTCGGGCGAAAATAACAAGATGTTGTTACGCCATTAGGGCCAAAACCCATTCCAGGAATCTTGATCTATCGAGCATTAGCCTCAGTTTCCCGAGATTGTTCCCGTCTCGAGGGCAGGTTGACTACGTGTTACTGAGCCGTTCGCCACCAACCAGCATGCTTAGATTGGCCGACTCGCATGGCTTAGTCCCGTTCTGATAGCAGTCAGGTCCGGCAGGATCAACCGGAGTTACATTGGGAGTACGATTCGCTTCTCTTTTGCGGAAGAAAAGCACAAGCCAACGTCAGATTCAATTATTCATTGAACCCCCATTCAATGTGCGCACGTTTGGAGGTCCTAATCTCATCGCGCGGGCTATGCCCTTTAGCTTGACGTGGACGCCGCCAACAAAAACATGCGGGCCGAAAGTTTGGTTCGAAAGGTGTTATAAGCATTGCTTTGGTTTTTGGATGATCGGGATTTCTTTTTCTGAAAATCTAGATTGTCCAGGAATATCTGGTTCATTTGTTTTGTTTGATTTCAGCCCTGATTGAAGGTGAATAAGAGTGTCCAATGATGATTTGTTTTTTGGCCGCGGCTCCCCCGCGTTCATGTCGTCCAAAGAACCTGCGATCAAATTACTAAAGGAGAGATATTCGGAGAGTTTTGCACTGACCAAGGGGAAAGAAAATCAGGTCCATCTCTTTCTGATCAAGGTAGGTCTCTGGTCACTAGTCTACACGTTTACCCCAAGAGATGTTTCATCTGAAACAATTGACATTCCTTCTGTTCTATCGTTTCTTGAAAATTCCATAATTACAAGTTCTGAGTTTGTCTCAAAACTGGATTCTGCGGTTGCAAAGTCAAGCGAACGAATCAGGCAAAAGGTCAATATGTACACCACTTGGAAAATTTGATTCAAACATCTCTTCTTTCATGCATACGCGCCGTTTCGAATTGTTCTGAGCTTAGAGAGCTTGAATCAAGCTGTTCTGAGTTGTTCATACAAGGAAGAAGGCTCTGTTCTGCTGCTTTCGCTTGATCCTAACTTTTTAACTTGTGCAAACTGATCTCTCAAGTATCAAGACGCATATCTCCGTGAACTCACATCTATGTAGACGTCATTTAAATTGCAACTGAACGAGCAACAACATTTCATCAATCAATCACAGGAACTTCAAATGGATTCATAGTACTCACAGAATGAATTCTTTAGAAAAACGCTAGGAAGGGTAGAATTCCTATAGACTAGTCTCCACAATACTTTTAGCTTCCCTTTTTTCTAGATTGTTTAGGTAAGGGTTCAGGTAACAGTACGCTTCTCTGTGAAAGCATGAGGGCGAAGATATCTCACGTAGCGCTGGTCGTGAAGAATCAAGATGAAGCGGTCGAATTTTACACGAAGAAGGTCGGCTTCGATAAGAAAGCGGACTATAACCCACTAGGAGGAGGGAGATGGGTGATTGTTGGACCAAATGGATAGGATTTGGTACTTATCTTACTTGAGGCAGGCAAATTGGGCGTAAACATCTCTTCCACACACATCACAATGACGGTAGATGACTGCAAGAAAGCTTCTGAAGTTCATGACAAAAGGTGTTCAGTTCAAACAGGAACCATTGGAGCGCCCATACAGAATATCAGCAATATTCCTCGGCCTCGGCGGGAACTCTTTCCAAATCAACCAATTCCCTCCTTATTGAAGTTCTTAATGGGGGAAAATCGGGTGAAGAAGAGTAACTCAACTTCTGAATATAGGAAGCCCTCATCCAGTATGATCGACGATAGTACCATGTAGCTGGGGGATCGGCGAGAAAACGCAAGGTCTCTTTCTTGTAGTTTCTTATGTATGCGCTCATATATGAGGCGCTTTGAATTGTTAAGAAGAAAATCGAAACTGCTGGTGATATCGTGACAACACAACAACAAACGGAGGCATTGGAAAGGAAGCGAAATGAACTAGGATTTCATGAAATTGGAAAGGCCAACGGAATACCACTTTACATGTTAAATGAAAAAGCAAACGCCTCACAATCAAAAGACCGCATGTTAAAGCCCAAGTTAGTACCGATCACATACAAATTGCTGCTTGCTGCTCTCGTCTCGGACAGTTCACTCAAACAGAACCTCAATGAAAATGGAAAGACCGATTACTCTTTTTGGATTGCAGGCGTCGGTAAAGACACAAACCATCTAATCGACGAATTTCGAGAATCAGAAATTACGCCTGTTCAGGAAGCAGAGGTCATAAAACTTTCAGAATCAGGCATGAATTACAGGGACATAGCTAAAAAGTTAGGCGTTACCGCTTTGAGTGTATATTATGCATTGAAGAAAAAGGGGAAAACGAAGGCAAAAAAGTCAATAAAGCCAAGAAGCTCGGCTCTTTGCACTTTTGATAATAAAGGAAATCTTATCGTTGGCAAAGGAGGGTCTTTAGAAAGTACAGTTCGTGTTTCCAGAGGATCGGATGACATGCCTCTTCTGTTTTTCGTTCTTCGTGACAGCTACTCCACGATTGGTGGTGCGCGTTTTGTCATTAGCGCATGCAACGGCAGACAGTTTACTCCTGAAACTGCAGCTAGAGTGGTAATGGGAGTTCCAAAAGAGATTAGTCAGAGGGTTGAAGGTTAGCTTTACCTGAAGGGTCTGTAGAACTTTTTGTATGCCTTGATCCTGGTTTATCGAGGCACGGTATATTCAAGTCTGTCTAGCTTCAATTCTTTGTAAGTTTCTTCAATGGATATTTCTGTAATCGTAAATCGACGCTTATGAAGGCACCTAGACTCCGGGGATGAGGATCTTTCGGATTCCGCCCTCATGCTTCCGAAATATTGGTAGAGACGTAAGTGTAAGAAAGATTAGAGATTCCTTTAATGTTCGGGTAGGTAAGATAATCCTCGTAGCCAATAAATTTGTTTGGATTTTCTCAGGGTCCACAACCTGCAATAGTGAAGAAACCAGTAAAATCAAATGCGTTCACTATTCAGCTAGCTTTTGCGATCACGAGAAAGCGCGCAGCAGCAAGCATTATCTAATTGAATCGTGACATGTTGCACTCCAAATTCGCCGAGTCTGTCAAGCTCCCGCTCGGTTTCTCATTTTATCATTTCAACTAAAGATTCTCGGATTTCCAGAGCTACAAAGCCCAAAATCACGGCTGTAGCCACATAGTCTGCCCAAGATATTGCGAGATAATAGTTCAACAACAAACCAACCAGCACTGCGATAGCCATGAAGAAACAAGTCGCTGATTCAGCCGCATCTATGCTCAGAGGTAGAAGGTTGCCTTCTCTTCCTATCCTCCTCTTTTGAATCCAGAGAACAGGCATGATAAAAACTGCTCCCAAAGCTACCGCAATTCCTAAAGGCGATGACTCAATTCTGATTCCTGAAAAGTATGAATAGACAGCTCCCCCTGCTATTATCGGAATGAGCAGAATCAATAATGTCGTGGCTAGCTTTTCAGTTCTCTCCGATTCGACTTCGCTCTGGAGTATCCCTCTTTTCAACTTTCTGAGATAGCCCAAGACGACGTAAGCAGATAGCAGCTCAACCAAGCTATCGCCGCCGAAGGCAAGGAGAGCGAAACTTTTTCCGACGATTGCCCCTGCAATTACGGAGGCGATTATCTCAACGCTCATCCAACCTAAACTAAAATATTCGAGCAATAGTCCTCTTCGGACTTGTGCTTTGTGCCAGATAACATGCGTGCTGGCGCAACAGCAAGTACCCTCAGAATTGCAATCGTGGCATTCTTGTTGTTTCGTGCAGCCCTTGCAGGATTCCTCTCCGCACTCGCATACTTGGCAAATCTGTTGTTGTTCGCTCAACTGCTAGAGACGGAAGAAATCATCCAGTATTATACTTTCATCTTGTAAAGAGGGAATGCTTACTATGATGAGCGAAGCCTCAAGCCGAAAGAGTTTGAGGTAATATCATGAAGAATCGGGAAAAACGTTTGTAAGAGCAGCCCTTTCCAAAGCTCTTCCGTTCAAAGAGATGCCCTTGTTAAAGGACTCTTGGATATACGATAGGAGAGACAAAGGAATTGTGAAGGGCGAATTAGTTGTTCGAAATTGTGAAACTTTTAGCGTGCCAACGCCAAAGGTGATTCATTTTAATACGAAACAAGGCGGTTCGGAAATGAATCCTAAGAATGTTAAGAAACATCTAAAAATTTCTGGTTTACCTGACGAGCTTGTTTACGGACTTTGGAGTTTAGCAGTTGGTAAACACGCTTTCGGTATGTGGTTATCAGTTTCGTTGCATCCGATCTATTTGAACAGGCGTACGTTC
>DAHVAI010000325.1 GCA_027314685.1 Nitrososphaerota archaeon
GCTTAATCCGCCGCATCTAGTAGCAATGATTCCATGGGAAGGAGCGGCCGATTACTATAGGGACTTTTGCTATCACGGCGGTATACTCTGCAACGTTTTCATGGAGGTCTGGTATCAAGCTCAGGTCCTTACAATTCAACACGGTTTAGGTGAGAATGGTCCAAAATCTCCTTGGGTTGACGGTAAAGCCGCTGGCCCCGAGACGCTGGACCAGACAGAACTACTCGCTAATCGAGCAGACTGGGTTTGCAACATAAAGAAGCACAGACTCGATGACGAGTTCCACAAATCTAGGTCACCTGATTATTCGAAAATCAAAGTTCCCTTTCTTTCAGCTGCTAACTGGGGGGGCTTTGGCCTTCATCCTAGAGGTAACTTCGAAGGTTTCATGCGCTCCGCATCAAGAAACAAATGGTTAGAAGTTCATGGTGGAAGGCATGAAGAAAATTTCTATCTTCCCGCTTCCGTCGAGCTACAGATGAAGTTCTTTGATTTTTATCTCAAGAGCGAGAAGAATTCTTGGGACAAAGAACCGCGTGTAATGCTGACGATTCGTCACCCAGATCATTTCGAGACACGCGATGAAAGAGAGTGGCCTCTGAAGCGAACTAAATGGACGAAAGTATTTCTTGATTCAAAGATTGGCGCTCTGTCATGGAAGCCCGCAAAGCAACAAGGCAAGACCAAGTTCGATGCACTCGGGGACGGCTTGACATTCTATTCTCAACCATTGGATGAGAGCGTGGAAATCACTGGTCCGCTGGCTGCTAGGCTGTTCATCTCTTCAAGCACTGTTGATGCAGACCTATTCCTCACATTGCTTGCATTTTCCGAGGATGGAAAGGAGGTCGAATTTCAAGGAACGCTAGATCCACACACACCGATTGCTCAAGGATGGCTACGAGCTTCACATCGAGAGCTCGACACGCGGAAATCATTGTCCTACTTGCCTTACCACAAGCACAGGACAATCAAATTGTTAAAGCCAAACACGGTTTATCCACTAGACATCGAAATCTGGCCGACTTGTATCGTCTTGCCAGCGCATTACAGGCTCGCCCTCGAAATTCAGGGTAAGGATTTCCAGAGAAAAGTGACAGGCAGTGAGGAAAACTTTAGAGGAGTTCCGATGAGAGGCTCGGGCCCGTTCCTTCATAACAACCCTGAAGATAGACCTAAGGACGCCTTTGGAGGAATAACGACTGTCCACACCGGACCAGGAAAGGGTTCCTACATCCTACTTCCGATAATTCCGAAGTAACCTAAAGATATGCATTCGAAGTAATACAGGTAACGTCATTGTTACCTTGCCTCGATGAGAGGTAGGCTACTTGCGGCAAAATACGAACTCACCAGATCCTTTTTCTTTCTCAGATATCTGACACAGCTGTAGAGCTTT
>DAHVAI010000328.1 GCA_027314685.1 Nitrososphaerota archaeon
ACCTGATCCTGGATCGTTTTTCATAGTGTCTTTGAACAAAGGATTGCTGTACAGCGGGACCACAAGAAACGTAAGTACGCATAGCGACACTCTAGTCTCAAAGACATTTTCAAAATCATCTCCACGTGTCCACGAGATAGACGCGACTGGTAAGGATTTTTCAAAGCTGAACCAAGAGATCAAACTTTCATTCGAGAGTGGCGCAAAAGGCATCAGGATATCAAGCCTGAGTGGGCAGCGGTACCTCGGAATTGGCATCTCAACCAGACGCGAGGGGAACACGATTCCTTTCAGAATAGAGCTCTCAGGAGTTCCCGGCAATTGTCTTGCTAACCTTAACAATGGAGCTTTTTTCGAAATATATGGTAATGTTTCTGATGATCTAGCTGACACGATGCATTCAGGAAAGGTCATAGTTCACGGAAGCGCGAGGGATGTTGTTGGCCAGGCTCTACAAGGGGGCGATGTATTCGTTCGTGGATCTGTGGGGAACCGAGCAGCCATACAAATGCGAGAATATCAGAATGTGAAGCCTTTTCTGATAATAGGCGAGACCGCGGATGATTACCTTGGCGAATATATGGCTGGAGGCACGGTGGTTGTCCTAAACCTTTCTGATGAGAGACGATCTGTCGGGAACTTCGTAGGAACTGGCATGGTTGGCGGGAAACTGTATATTCGCGGTATGATTGAAGAATCTCAACTAGGTTTAGCCCCGAAGAAATCGGACATTTTGTGCTATCTGAAAGCATCCATGGTTGACGGAGAGATCTCGAATGACATCTATTCCAAAATATCCGAGTTATCATACCCGAGCGAACTACAATTACAATCTCTTCTTCCCGAATCCATCTTGAAGAGAGTTCGAGCCTTGTTCTTTCGTAACAAATATACGAAACCAGTGGCCGTTGATAATAGAAGACTAGACGAGTCAGATGAAGTCGTGCTCGAAAAACTGAATGAATTTTTCCAAGCGTTCAGTATTCCAGAGGCGCAACGCGAATATCTTCTGAATTCAAATTACTCCGTAATTCACACCGTCGAAGAGCAACGCGAACAACAAGTCCCACCTCAAGAGGTTCCAGTGGAGGAATAGAATCTTGCCAGAAAAAACCGGTGATCTCTGGTGGCTGTTTTCAAGACAGACTGTGTGCGTTACTCAAAAAGAAAGTGTCTACAATGCTGCCATACTAATGCAAAAGAGGAATTTCCGTCACTTACCTGTGATCGCAGACGGAGGTAGAATTGCCGGCATATTCTCTGCGCAAGACATAGTGGACTCCCTCTCTTTGGTGCTAGCTCACGAGAAATCCTCGGAGAAAATAATTCAGTCGTTGGACATTCCTGTGCACAGAATCATGGCACTCCACCCGATAGTTGTAGAAAAATGGGATGGTTTGGCTGAAGTGGTAAAGAAATTGATCGCTCACAACGTGGGCGCGCTACCTGTCATAGATGAGGTTGGGAGGGTCCAAGGTATCATAACGCTACGAGATGTGGTTGGTTTGTTAGGTACTGGTTCCGAGCCTTTGGGAGTTTCAGTATCAGAAATAATGACTAACAAGATTTCCTCGGCCGGTATCCAAGACACGATGGCAGATGCTGTAAGATCAATGTCTGAAATGAGGATTAGAAGACTGCCGGTTGTTTCACCCGAGCGCGAAGTTCTAGGGCTGGTGACGAACAAAGACGTACTCAGACAGGTATCACGATTGAAGGACGAAGCGTCGCCTTTTGATGAAGAAATCTCAAAGTATATGA
>DAHVAI010000047.1 GCA_027314685.1 Nitrososphaerota archaeon
TAGGGCTGTCGATTTAATACTCCATCAAGAGGAGAACTTGGCCCACGCTCCAACCTCAGATATCTGAATTCCTGGCAGATTTCAAGAGCGGAACTCATGCAGTTTTGTTTTATGATACTGCCGAAAACAAACGTGAAGTTCTCTTCAACCATTTAAAGTATGGTCATGCTGGGAACGAGGGCCTCACATATGTTTGTTCTGAAGAGAGCCCTCAACAAATCAGGATGGGAATGAAAAAGTTCGGAATTGACGCAGACAACATGAGATCCAGGAATCAACTTACTATCAACAACTACGACTCGGTCTATATCGTAAACGGCAATGTGAACATTCCCAGGATAGCTATGCAATTCAAAGAGCTAGCTGAAAGTTATGCTGCTTCTGGCTTGAATGGACTCCGTGCGGCAGCCGAGATGTCTTGCTTCTTTCAAAATCACAAGGAAAAAGAACTAATGAATTATGAATACGCGCTGCATCGCAAACTTTCCATGCCAGCTGAAGGCATTTGCGCCTACAATGTGAGAGAATTAACTGATCGAAACCAGCTCGGTCTCGTAATGGACTTGGTAAGAGCGCACGACCCAGTCATTTTCACGGGTCCGATGGCAAGCTTGATCCTGAAACCTGAGAATGTCAAAAAGGAAGACGTTGAAAAAACGATGCAGGTAAGAATCAGAACACCTAGTTTTTGAGTTCGACCAAACATACTGATCCCAAGTTTCACTTGTAAATTGCACAATTCAAAGCGCATGATTGGATTTACTGGAGACTCTGAGGAGACTCAGACGCTATCTGAATGAAACCTCAAATTCAGACAATGGATTTCGTTGACGTGACGGTAACTAATCTCAAGAACAAAAACTGCTAGGGATTCGACAAGTATTTTTTTGGATTCAGAGATAAAGGATTGGCTGAAAATTCATGCGATCCACGAGTTTAAGCGCTGACGATAATGTCCATTTTTCGAGCAGCTAACAGGTCTAGGGCTAACCCGCACTTGTAGCAGAACTTGGAATCAACTGCGTTGCTCTGCTCGCACCTTGGGCAAATTTTGGGAGTCAACGCAGGCTTCTTCTGAGTATCTCTTTTCTTGAGGCCATAAACTCAAAGCAGAGTGTCATCTGTTTCCTTGCCGCTCATGTGAACGTAGATAGATGGCATATCGCTCCCTTGCTTCCTTCCGAACACTCACTCCATTTGGGCTTCGGTGAGTTTGCTAGCAAGAAAAGCGGCGCGGCTGTGGCACATCTTCTGCGGATGCACTTTCTTTGATAACTTTGCATGTCTGGCTGCAACTCTGAGAACCTTTGCAAGCGCAGAGTAGCCCATCGGCATAAGTCTGTTGACTGTGCCCATGTTGATCCAGAGCGGTGCGCCGGTATTATCCCGCAGTGGGTGGTTTTGGAGCCAATTTTGAAGATACGACACGGAAGCAATAACAATGATTCTTCGCATCCCCGTCTTTCCATTCAGCAAAATACACGCATAATTTTTCTCAAATACGACGTGCTTGATCCTGAGGTTACCAAGCTCGCCGATTCTGCATCCCAGCTCGTAGAGTAAGCTGATGAACGCTTTGTCCCTTGGGTTGTCGCAAACATCAATAATTTTCTTCACATCTTCTTCCGTTAATAGATCCTCGGGGAGAAGCTTGCCCTTTGCCTGAGCGTAGTCTTTATCTCTCTCACTTCCTCGGGGATGAAGGAATTTATTACGAACACCATGCGGTATTCGGAGCAGTATCATAAGAGGAGTGATTCCGAATCAGGATTTGCTGCGGACAAGAAAATGCTTGGGTGGGGGAATCGCTCAGAAACGTGAAGACAGTATCAACTGTGCGCAATACTGCACCGGACTTTGGCACAACATGTTCAACCTGGCTCCATCGGTCTGGCAGAGTGTTTTGTCCCACACTCGCGTCTTTATACTTAGAGTTAAGAGCCTCGGGCGAGAAACCTTAGTCCCGTTCAAACCCCCCAAATTCTTTTTGGGAGTTTGCATATTTCCAATATCAGAAAGACTTCCACTTATGAATTGCGGAAGAGGGGAGTTGTTCAATTATTGGTTGGTAGTGAAGAGGCTTTTGAAAATGTAACAACCATACACCGAACAGACCCCCTTAAAGTAAAGAAGTGTTTTTCTTAGACTAATGTCGTGAGTTCAGTGTGTAATATGTGCGTGAATATCCATGTTCAATTCAGTCAAATTGAACTGATCCAATCGAAAATGACGACGTTTGATTGGATTCTATAATCAGATTAACAAAATTCAATGCTATGTATTTAATTGATATTTTCCCGAATCCCAGTAAGCAGAACAAAAGCCCATCGCTCCCGAGGAGCCAACACAAAGGGGCCGGTCAAGCCGAGCCAAGACTTCTAAAAAGTAAACTAAAGTGGAAGTGCAGGTTAAGTGGCAGAAGTGCAGATGACGAGTTGCTTTGGAAAGTACAGAGTCGAGGGTTCAACTAGGGCGTCTAATGTTATCCTCTCCCGAGACTCGCGGTTCTTGAGATATTCGCGCTGTGGCTTTTTCCTTCGAACCTTTTGTATGGACTCTTCAGGGACTAGTGGTCCGAAAGTCGATGAATCGTATACAAGGAATCCGAGTTTGGTTTGATTTTTGTCGGCTAATACTCTGACCTTTTTTTGTGAACTGGATTTTTGTACATTTGCAATCATAGACGAATTGTCAAAAT
>DAHVAI010000336.1 GCA_027314685.1 Nitrososphaerota archaeon
TGCAACAAGTGGAACGACCACGGGTGTGGTCAGATTCTTTTCATACAACATAGGTGCCGCATCGACATCAAATGCAAAGACTCTAGTTTCGAGCATCTCTTCATGGCAGGTTGCAATATCGCAGGCGTCAGAAACCCTCCAGATATTTTATGGAGAAGGCTCCAATCTCTATCAGATGTTTAGCATGAATCTGGGTGAAACGTTTAGCCAGCCTCTAACAGTCTCAACGACTCAGAGTTCTTTGTCTGGATTAACTGGAATATACGCTGGTGACGCAGTGATGTGGATAAGCGGAACCGCAGCTCCATACAACGTGGAGTTCTATGCCCTGTCGACAATTACTGTAGTAAACTCTAGTCCATTCCCGGTCCATCTTGTAAGTCTGTATGTTTACGATAACACGTTAGGAGTTCTTTCGCATTTTGACACAAATTCGACTGCCGTGGGTGTTATCGGGCCGTTCGATTACTGGGTTCCGATAGAGCAAACAGTCACCATTCCTGAAGCGGTCTCGTGGACTGCCAACGATAATTTCGTGATCACAGTCTCAACCGATCAGGGTTTGGTCGCATCTCTTACTATGATATCCCCTGCGTAGGTGTTGGCGTGAAAATCAGCCGATTCAAAAGAAAAAAGAGCGCTATCAGCGAAATGATAGCAACCGTCATCCTCGTCCTCATTGTCGTAAGCGCTAGCGCCGTAATATTCACACTAGCCTCAAATGGATTAGAGAGCTTTGGTGCGGGCTTTTCGAATCTCTTGAGCAATCAAGGAGATGCTGTCGCTCAACAGTTTAGCGTAGAGCAGGCTACCTTCAACTTAACCCAGGGCCTTCCGGCATATGTTGTGGAAACATTTCAAAACACTCAGACATCTCCAACTTCAACTCCATTCCAGCAAGAATTGGTGATCAATCCTTCCCTCTATTCGAGCCAGGAAGCCAGTGATCTTGGTAACGTCAGATTTTTTACGACCCTCTCAGGAGGAACGTTCTCAGGACCTGTGGATTCTTGGCTCGAATATGTTTCGGGCACACCAGCCAGCTCTGCAACATCTGCCATCTTCTGGCTCTTGTTGGCGAATGGGATACCCGCATCGTCATCGGTCAACATCTACATGGTTTTCGAACCCACATCCACCGAATTTGACGGTGCAGTTGCTGGAGAAGCTCCACAGTTAAGTGCTTCCTACGGACAGTATGACAATGGCGCCAATATATTCACGTATTACAACGTAGCGCCAACGACGACCACGGGCTGGACGATTGCGGGCACGGCAGGACAAACGGGCAGTAGCCCGCTGGGAAGTTACTTTGGATCTCAGGACGCCTACTACGCAAACAGCGCGAACGGCAACTACATGTACACGCCGGTAACCAATCTTGGCACCAATGAGATATTGACCTTCTGGACGTACACCACAGGGCTAGGAAATGTGTTCTTCTTGACCAACTCCGCGGGAAGCGGACAAATGGGCAGATTAGACAGTCGAGGTGGTGCAGACTGGTCGGGTCTTGCTACAACTAGCAGCTGGACATCATGGACAGCGCCAGTCTCCGGTTTAGACGAACCGGCGAACCGGTGGCTCAAATATGAAATTGTAATCAGCGGGTCTTCCGCCGTTGCATATATAGGACCTTCTTCGAGCAATCTCGCATCTTTGGGCACTCAGGCAAACACACTTTCCATATCAAACAACGGAAACTACATAGGTCTTGTAGGAGACGCTTTGGGCTCTTCATTTATTACATATTGGAATGGATTCGTGGTGAGATACGATCCTCCTAACGGCGTGATGCCAACACAATCCTCGGGCTCGATAATTGTCCCGCCTCAAGCCGGCGCCGACATCTACGTAAGAAACACTGGTTCCGTATTGCTAACCATGGCGTCAGTCTATATAGAAAATGTGACATCGAGCACGTTGGTAAGCGCTTACCAGTTGAATCCACCAATAACAATACAACCAGGATCTTTTGTAAAAATACCAATCGTCTTTGTGCCAGATGTCGGAGACACATATGAATTTACAGCTGTAAGCACTCTTGGCGTTTCTGAGAGCGGTACATTCATTGGCTGATCTTCTCACTCTTCGGAAAAGCATTAGATGTGCCACGTTCAAAGGGAATTGTAAACACAAGGTGCTCTAAACCAGATTGTCAATAGTAGCCTGTTTTGGTGAAAGAAAATATCGATGTCCGATATGGTGTTCATTTGAGCAAATGAAAGTCATTGTTTGTGGAAAATGGCATAATTACCTATTTAGATCAAAACACAGTTTTCAATGTATAGGGAAACTAAGGATGAAGTCATACTTCATTACAGCAGTAACGATACTGGCAGCACTCTTGCTTTCAAGCGGAGGGCTACTGGTGACTCATGCAGCAACAACATCAAGCACAAACGACTATGGCCATAACAACCTCTCTTCTCAGTCTCTAACAATGAGCATTACTGGGGGAGTAGCTAGTGCGGGCAACCAGCGCTACTTCATACAGCAAAATGGACCTGCACTCGAAGCAGTTGTAGCAGGAGATCCGTTGGTCACAAGCCAACTCTCATACACACTCTACGCAAACCAACAAGGTCTATCGACAAGTGGAAGTGCATATTTCCAGCTAACTGGAACAGGTGCAAGCGGAACATCCTACAAAGTCTTCGGAAGTATCCAGCTTTCAAGTTCAGTCGCAGGAGCTTGTCTACCATTCTTGAGCGCAACTTCAGCAAGCGCGACGTTCTCCGGCCCTTGTCCTTCCAGCTATACCAGCGAAGTCCCGGCCGCTTTCACGGGCTTGGGTATGGTCCAAATCATTAACACCACATCCACAACATCTTCTGGTTCCGGTAACAACAATGGAAACGGAAATAGCAACGGCTATGGAAATGGATTTGGAACAGGCGACAACGGCAACGGATATGGAAAAGACCAATCACACTTTGATTCCAACAACAATCCTAGCAAGACCGTTAGGGAGGCAATGGCATTCGAGAATGCCTACTTTAATCCATTCGGAGATGCAATTACAATCGCATCAGCGGACAACTCAATAGTCATCTTGACAAACTACACTCAGGCAACAATCGACTGGAGCAATGTCGTTGACGTAGGTGGGTTCGCAGGCTCGATCGGAACCACTCCCATCGCTGGAGCAATGACGCAAGTAGCAACCGAGCATGAGAATCTTGTAGCTGGAACAGCAAAAGACTTTGGCATCCTGACATTATCGTCAGTAACAAACATGACCTCTGGTGCACAGATAACCTATCTCGACGCAACTGGCGGATACGTTGGAACTTCGACGATTCCTAGCACTGGAGCACAACCCTGTGGAATTGGATGCACTGAGACAGGCTTCCAGGACCAAGGCTCATTCCTACTATTCAGTGGCGGATACGGCAATAATGGCGCAATAATAAGAGGATCATACAGCACAAGTTGGACGGTTCCTGCATTCGCATTCACTAGCACTGTCAACGCAAAAGTAACTACTGCATCATCGTAAGCAAAGTATCAAACAAGATTAGAGGCAAACAGCCTCTTCCCCTCCTCTTTTCTCTTTTTTCGCACGACAAATCAGCGATCTTTGGCAAGTTTCATATCTTCGAACAGCTTCTCGAATTTTGTTATCGGAGTTCATTATCAGATGTGAGATCTAGTTTTACTTTCAGAATACGCAGAAGCAGCACATGATCATTACATGCCCAAGTTAGTAAAACAGTTGGGTAGACAAATGATAGGGAATGACATTGTATTATATTATTGGTGAGTATGACAGTTTGACAAAAGCGCTGGTTAGATCAAGGAAGGCGTGGGGGTCCATAGTAGTCAGCATTCCGAAGAAAGTGAACGAGCATGAGGGGATTCGAGAAGGTGAACTGATAGAGATAGACGTTCGAAAAAGCTAGGAAGGATTGGTTTGGAGCTTTCAAAGACACTGGTCCATTCACCAAAGAGGACGAGCTAGATACACATGAATAAATATGTCTTGGACTCGCGGGCATGGATCGAGTATTTTGAGGGAACGCGTCAGAGACAAAGAGTGAAGGAAATTCTTCTGGACTAAAGTGAAGTTTACACTCATTGTGTAACGGTAGCCGAGATTGTGTCAAAGGCTAAGAGAAGTGGAAAAGAAGCAGTTTGCGAGGCAATCAGTGCTAATTCCAACATCGTGGAGTCAGGTGTCGAAGATTCCAAGAAGGCGGGAATTGTTCACGCTCAGATCAAGGCTAACAGGTGAAATTTCAACCTGGCTGACGCCTTTGTCCTTTCGACTGCACGAACACTGAAAGCTAAGGTTGTTACTGGGACCAAGATTTTAGGAACATAGATGATGCGATATTGCTTAGATAGAAATCGCATGAATCTGCGGATTTGTGTAAGAAGTCTACCATGCGTCTTACTGGGAGTTCGCATTCAAACATACATTGCTCTCGAACCTGCGCTTTAGCTTTTCTGGCTAATTATTTTCTCGCGAATTAGGCCATACACTATTCAGGATACCGAACTGGGATTCATAACGAAGTTAAACCTCATCTCATCAATCATGCATGTATGATCCGTGAGACTGAGGATAAGATCGTTGCATCTCTAGTTGATGTATGCAGCATCTTCCTCGCCTACCAGATAGGCGTGTCTCAGCTCGGTCTCTTGGCAGGTGTGGGTTATGGCATGTTCGATGCATGGCTTGTCGTCTGGCAGAGAGACAGGATCTCAAACATCATTCACAAAGCGGGCGATCTTGTAAGACAGTTTGGACCATTCAGGCGAAAGGATATCCTTCCTTGGGCTCACGAGAATCGAAGCCAAGCTTGATTTCCTCTACCGATGAACTACAAAGTGACCTCTCTTGTCTAGCTCAAAACAAGATACGAAAAGGACACTCGAAAGAGCGATCATTAGACCAACTAGGATCACTATCATTATCGGCTCGCAGGTTGGGAGCGGATGGAAATCTCTAGCTAAACTCTTCTCGAAAATTGGCACGCGAGTAATAGAAAGAACAAGCTTGAGTGAATCAGGGCTTGACGATATCACTTCCTCACCAGAGTGTGATATAGTTGCTTCAATAGGAGAGGCAGGAGAGTTTAGTCGCAATAAAAGGAGACAAGAGGATTCCGACCCAATAATTCTCTCATTTGCTCCAAAAGATAGAATCGTAAATGCCAGAGAGTACTTGAAAGTTTTTGATGCCCTTATTCTTTGCGAAAGTACGAGTAGAAACTGGATCCAAGATGTGTCGCAGGTTGCGTATCGTTTCCTTGAAAGCCTGACTACGCCTAGTATGCTGAACGTTGATGTTGCAGATGTAAAACGCATCGCAAAAGGTATCGGTTTGGCCGTCACAGTTTCCGATAACAGCAGCGAGCGATTAGTTGCAAGATTGCCACGCGAATGTCTTATCGCGAGATCAGTTTTGTTACATTTTTCATGCAAGGAGGATGTTAGCCTTAAGGAAGTGTATTCAATCTCAAAGTCAATCGCACTGAAGAAGGGATTGGCACCAGAAGAATCCGAGATAAGCACTCACGCAGACGCAGAGCGCCTCATTCGAAAAGTGAACGTCAAAATGGGTATTCGAATTCTAAATAGCAAAGAGAGAAGGGACAAGGCTATAGAGAAGAGGATCAACCTGACATCAATCTTCTTCGGGCTTTGAGTCTCAAATTTGAACTAACCACGTATATATATGATCGAGACACCAAGGTCTTGAGCTCGAACAATGTCGCCGCCCACAACGAAAAGGAAGAAATCAATCTCGCTTCTGATTTCTACTTTGCTACTTGTGGTAATAGTTGTCGCTGGCGCAGCTCTGATCTATGCTTACCTAGTTGGATTCATAGGAAACACGGCACGCGTTCCTTCTTCAATTCAGGTAACCGGTTTCTGCGCTAGTTCGTCTGCGAATGGTTGCGGTTCTACAGAATACACGGTATCAATTACAAATATTGGTGGTAACCAGATAAGCGGATCTTTGTCTCTCACATTCCAGGATGTTAGCTCTAACTCTCCGATTATGACGACGAGCTGTGCGGTTGGTACCTTGGGCACAGGACAAGTTTATACCTGCGACGGTAACTTCAACTTCCTTCCCAGTACAAATGATCTAATGACTGTGACTGTGGTTACCCCAGATGGCGGAAGCGCGGTATCCGAAACTCACGTGAAATAAGTGTAGCTTGTAAAGAAATTATTCACAATTTTGAATAGGGCATAGCATTTTGACGCGTGATGTTAGGGCAATGTACATTTCATAGGGCTTAACTCTTTGCAAGTATAAACGATACACTTTCAGTCCAAATTCTAAGCAAGTTAATATATCAACGCGATATCAGAGTAACAGGTAAAATCAATAGATGTGTGGCGGAATATTCGCTAGCGTAGCGCGAAGCAAGCGAGGAATTTCACCTATTATCGCAACGCTGTTATTGATACTGATTGCTATTGCCTCTGGGGTTATCCTTTACAGCTATGTAACTGGCTTTATCGGAAGCTCGACTCAAAACCCAGGACTATCTATCAGTACGATTTCGATTGATAACGCATGTGTCTCTATATCCACAACACACTGCAGCGGTTCTCAATACTCCATTACGATCAGGAATCTAGGAGCAAGTACAATCTCGTACGCGAACTCGGCCACGGCGCAGATCTACTTTACAGACATTTCAACAACAACGACGAGCAGTACGACCTGCACAATATCATCTTCAATTGCTCCTGGGGGCACGCTAACATGCCCAGTAACTACCGGCACAAACCTTCCAGCAGGATTTTCCCCAAGCTCTGGCGATACAGTTTCAATCAAAGTGGTGATGCCGGACGGAGGATCGGCAATTTCTACCGCCAAAGTTATCTCCTAATGTGGCAACCCTGTTTACAATAAACGCGAAACATTGGATTTGCAGAAATCTTGCAAGTTTTTGCCATTTTACTAGTCGTAGGAGTCGAGAGTTCTCGAATTCACCTAAAATACTCTATAACCAACTCCATTTAACCCAATTACACCTTGATGCGCGAAACTCATGATAAAATAGTTGCTTCGTTTGTTGACGTAAGTAGTATCTGCCTAGCCTACTCTTTGGGTGTCAGTCATTTCGGAATGTGGGAGGGATTGGGTTATGGATTATTCGATGCTTGGATCGTGATCTGGCAGAGGGACAGGATCTCGAATTTTATCTACCGAGCAGGCGTCGCAGTGAAGCAAATCACTCCGATGAAAAAGAAAGCAGAAGCAATTCCTGTGACGGTCAACTAGAAGCGTTAGTCTTCTTCTGGAAGCTTAAGACTATCTGTTTCCTATTGTTTGAACGCTCATCAAGAGTTCATGTGGTTAGTTATATTTTCAGAATATTGAATAGTCGTTCCGGGGCTAGTGTTCGAGAAAGCCTTGCCAGTATAACGTTTGAGAAAATATGCGCACGGGCGCATAACTCATTTTGAGTCTAGGCGGACCACGGGAGTATGTGCACGCCTTCTTGAGAAAAAGCGACCGAGTGGTATTTTTTGCTGTGGTCGCAGCCTCGCAACTTCCTTACTAGGAATCGTGTTTTCAATTCCATCGACTCATTGATGTAGCTTTCAAGCTGGAAGATGCCGTCAGCGACAAACTCCTCAACACCCATTCCCTGAATTCCCTGGCCGTTGTCCAAGCGACTAATGGTCATCATCGTCATCACGCCTTCGCGCTTCAAGGTTTTGTACACAAGATGCATTAAGAATCTATAATCGAATTTGTCCTTGGCGCCAGTTAGAAACGCGGTAAGGGAGTCAACCACGAGCCGCTTGGCCTTGATTTTATCTAGCGCTCCAAGCAATACCTCCATGTTCGAGCCTAGGCCCTGACCTTCGAGTATCTCCAAGTCAAGTATTCTCATCTTGTTTTCCTTCTCAAGCGCCTCGAGATCCATGCCAAAGTTCAGCATATTTCGTTTCAGGCTCTCGGAATCTTCCTCAAAAGTCGCAAACACAGCAGGTTCGTTCATAAAGACTGCACCGTTGTACGCAAACTGTGATGAGAATGTTGTCTTACCTGCACCTACCCCGCCGGAAAGAAGCACAAAGTCACCTCTCTGGAGTCCACCTTGAATCAAAGGGTCGAGGCCAGGAATCGCAGTTGGCACTCTCGGTAACTGATTCTTCTTCGGTTGTTTCTCAAAGCTAGGGAATGCCTGTTTCTTGACTTCCACGTTCATACTTCTCCAACTTTCCAGTTAACATGGGAAATATCGCTAGTTATCTTATTTGTCGGTTTTGAATAACCCAAGTCTCCAAATCTAGATAAAATGGCAACTCTCCCACAGAATAGGATCAACCAACGATAAATCAATGGCCTATGCTGAATCCGGATTAGTGATTCATTGCCGATTTATACATTCTTTTTAAGCTCTCAATAAGAGATAGCTCTTGTCGGAATCACGGATGATATCCCGCAATACAGAATATCTTCTGATCGAGACCATAAGGCAGGTGGGCGTCTCAAACTACTCCCTCATTTCACGCTTGACGGGATTATCCGCTGAAACTGTTCGTTATAAGGTAAACAAACAACTGGGCAAGATGGGCCTCGGGATACTTGTGAACATTGATTATGCTCAGTTAGGCTTTTCCATGGGTTTGCTCGTAGTGAAATCTAACCCTAGAGCCGAAAAGTCTTGGCTCGACGCGGCTAGCTACTTACTTCTTGAGAGTAAGAGCATGGGATCTGAAAATTATATCTGCCTGTATGCAATCCCATATCGCTTCAAAAAGAAGTACATGGACTCGATAACCGAGCTTCAAAGAGCAGGGCTCATTGAGAGTTTTGAGTCACAGGAAATCTCATGGGTCAGGTACCCTCCAATGCGATCCGAATTTTTCGACTTGGACACCGGAAAGTGGAATGTTGACTGGAAACGGGTGGATCTTACTGCAACTGAAATGGGACCGACATCGCACTTGGTCAATCAGGACGCCAAGGTCGATTATGTCGACGCTAAAATCTTGAAATTCATGCAGGAAGATCCGACTATTAGCCCTGCAAAAATTGCTCAGAAGCTAAACGCAAACGCGAGGACAATAAGGTACCATTACGCTGAACACGTGCAGAAAGGAAGGCTTATTCTCGGAAACAATGTTCGTTGGATAAAAGGGGTAACTCCGGGCAAGCCGCCAGAGATCATGCAGATTTCTGCAACGTTCAGGAACTTGGAACCTGAAGAGTTGAATGCGGTAAGAAAATTGTGCAACAAGATTCCATTCACGCTTATTGAAGCTGCATTCGAGAACCGGGGTTATTTTGCTTTCTTGGATGTTCCGCTAGAATATTTCCATGAAACGATGTCGTACATCGACAGAAACACTTCACTTTACAACAACAAGAAGCAACTCACAATTTTAGATCCGACAAAGACGCAGTTCATGAATCTCTCAGACGAGCTCTACGACAAGGAACGAGGTTGGCGCCTGATGCCGGTCCAAGTAGCTCAGTATAATGAAAACGACGTTTGATAACTAAAAGTCGCTTTTCTGCAAGAGCAGCGGGTCCACTCCTTTCCACAATTTGTGCAACTATTTCTTGCCATTACCCCGCTCTCTCCAAATTGGAACTAGCGGTAGCAGGCACTATGGCAGAGCCCCAGCTTCTAAATGCAGGTGGGAGAGTAAAAGCTCTATGAACACCCAAGATAGAAAGAACACGATAGAAGCTCAAACCACTACGATCCCAATTCTGATCCAAACACCGGGAAAAGGAAACCTATGAATTATTCATAGGAGGATACCAAATGGTAACAATACGTTAGCACGTGCTTGTATTAGAGCAGAATTCTCTATTCCTTCGAACTAGTTCGTTATCTTCCCTAAAATTCCAAAACCTACATTTCTGGAGTTGGTTCTCTGGTAAAAAATCTCGCCGAGAAGAGAATCGTCTTTAAAATCAACGTTTACTGTGTATTTCAAATAGAGGGCATCTGGTACAGAAAAGCGTCTCCATTTCCTTCACACTTTCAAATTCGATGATTTTTCCAACGTCGTCTCCTAGGATGTTACTTGCACGCTCGAGATATTTTTCGTAGAGGCTCCAAATATCGCATTGGGATATAACTGGTGAATTCTCAAAGGTTTCGTTCATCACGATCGCATCGAGTCTTCTCTTGCCGTCCTTTCCAAACATTCTGAGAAGCGATTCATTCAGGCAGATTGGAAACTCTTCACGTTGGCAAGCTTTCATCTTTTCTATAGTCTGTTTGTCGAGAGGAGAGAGGAGTACCAAGACTATAGAGTAAGGATGGACGTAGTTTTGTGATAATGCTTGTGGATTCGGACTCTATACTACTCTTGCAGCACCCATCAAGACCGTGTAGTCTCCTTCTTACTAGAAAGGTGAAGGACAGTCCTGCTTTACAAATATCCCTCAAAGACGAACGTTTTCCTAAAATTGGGAGAACCATGCTTGTTTCTTCTCTTATCATATCCTTCTGCAAGGGTTCTCAACACTCCATTAAATGACGGATGAGCAAAGCTGAGAACTCATCCCACTTTTTTTCGTTCAAGATAATGGAAAGATCCGCTTGCTGTCGTTATCACACACAAGCAGAAAACAGATATTAAGCATCATCTGGCACGACATAGGAGAATGAGCGCCCAGGTGCAGATCAAGTGTCAGAGGTGTCAATCTGAGCTGGCTAAGGACAAAGCATCTCTAGTTTCGAACAGGAAAAAGACCATGTATTTCTGCGACAGCTGCTTCAAAGCGGTCTTCAAATACGACGAGAACATGAAGACGATAAACATGATCTGGGAAGAAAACCAGAAGCGCTTCCCGTTGATTGTAAGAAGCAACAACTGGCACAGGTCATCTTACATGAAGATCAAGGATTATCGGACGGTCGACTCGCCGAGCGGAAAGAAAAAGCAGGCGTTTATCGGCGACATGTATCTGCGTGGCGAGCTCAAGGAGCAGGATCGCCCTGTTGGCAAGTCAAACCAGTTTCTGTGGTTTGCCTGGAGTGAAGATCTCGCAAAGCAGTACAAGGAAGAACCTAGACCAGAAGGCTAGCGCTGACGAGATCCACAGTTACTGCAATACAGTGCTTCACTTGAAAGTGCAGTTCCGCAAACCGGACAAATCAACTGCGGCACAGTGTAGAGCTGAGTATCTATTCCAGGTACGGGCTTTTTCCTCACTACGATCACGACACCAACCACGAGGATTATCATTACAATCAGAACGACTCCAATAGCTAGATTATTGGAACCGCCTCCATTGGCGTTCGAGGTTGTGCCGCTGGTGACAGTACTGGAATTCAGCATCGAGAAACTGGGATATGGTTTGTAATTCTGCGCTAGATTAAGCGTCGCATTCCCAAGGTAAACATAATTCGAACTTCCGACAGTAAGGTACGCTATACCGTTTGAATACCTGACGCTAACACCTGTGGCAGATTCACCTGTGTCACCGCCAAAGCTATAGTATGACGGAAAAGACGCGTAATTACTAGTGGTGTCATTCTTGAAGAACAGTCCAAGGCTCGTGCTCATGTTCAAGAACTGCGTCGGTTCCAAGTTTCCTTCACCTGCAAACACTAGCTCTGCATCGTAAAAGTTGCCTACTGGAGTCGTCGCATTCCCGGAGACTTCAAAGTAGGCGCTCACTACGTCTGTCGTGTGTATTGTGATGTTGTCATACCAACGCG
>DAHVAI010000341.1 GCA_027314685.1 Nitrososphaerota archaeon
CAACTTTGCGGAAGCCACCAAGATATTCTATACTAACATGGGTTCAAGAGAGGAACAAGTGAAGCATATCAGAGACGTAACTTTTGACGGTGAACGCCACAACAACAAGCAAGAAAGGTTCAACGGAGAATTTCGAGACCGTGAGAAAGTCGTACGTGGGGTAAAGAAAGTTGATTCTCCAATATTCCAAGGAGCTCAGATTTACCACAACTACATACGGCCACACATGGCTTTAGATGGCAAGACTCCCGCTGATCTAGCTGGAATCAAAGTCCAAGGAGAGAACAAGTGGATTACTTTGATTCAAAATGCTTCAATGGAAGCATGCCAGAAAATTTAATCTAGTTCTATTTCCTTTGGTCTGGGTAGAAGTGTACTAAACTTGGTAGACTATTCTCTTGAGTGTGTAGAATGTTCACTGACAGTGCCAGAAAAGGAGTACGATATGCAACCTTCTGACTGGGAAGAGTTGGACGAAAGTCTAGCCCGCAAGAAGAGTGGTGGAACAAGGGAACTCTATACCTGTCCCGGTTGTGGAAAACAAGTATTTCTAAATATAACGAGGAACGGTTAGAACCACTTAAGACGGAATGCGAGTCAGCTGACGACAGTTAACACGAACAAGATCGGCTCGGAGCTGACGGAGAGTTAAAAGAACCACATACTTCTGTCTTTATATACTCGGCTTTAAAAACCCGATATAAGGCCATTTCTTTTGCCACAGACTAAAGCTCTAATTAGCATAGAGAACGTCGTTGCATCTGCAAGCATAAACCAGACGGTTGACCTCAATCAGATCACAAGGTCGTTCTCTGACGTTGAATACCATCCCGACCAGTTCCCTGGACTTGTTTTCAGATTGAAGGTTCCGAAGACTGCGACGCTTATCTTCAGTTCTGGTAAGATGGTATGCACTGGCGCGAAATCAGAAGAACAGGCAATAAAAGCTGTGAAAACAGTTGTCCAGAAACTAAGGAAGGGGAGCATTGACATTAGGAACGAACCAGTTATCGACATTCAGAACATTGTTGCTTCGGCATCGCTTGGCGGCAAGGTGCATCTTGAGGAAGCTGCGAGGCAACTCCCAAAGTCAATGTACGAACCTGAGCAGTTCCCAGGTTTGATTCACAGAATGGCTGACCCCAAGACCGTAATTCTGCTGTTTGCTTCAGGTAAGCTTGTCTGTACGGGTGCAAAGAAGGAGACCGAAGTCTATAGAGCGGTTAACAACCTTCATGTTACGCTTGAGCAGAAAGGTCTCATGATATACGCCTAGTCAGAAAAGAAAGCTCCGCCCATGACCGAGATATGTGTTCCTTACGGACCGGTAGAGGTATCCTTCGACATAAAGCAGGAAAATCTATCGCAAATTCTCGAACCACAGCCCCCTAAAATGAGGCAAGAAGAGATTGACAGGAGCTCAGAGCTTGTCGCCGAGGATACTCTCCTGCTACTTTCTGGGACACCTGGTACACAGAGAACTCTCGATAGCCTATTGGCACGAAACAAAGGCATAAGAAAGATTCTGTACCCGAAAAATCTTGGGGCTCTCGCAAGAAGAAAGGCGCAGGAATCAGCAATCGAAGCAGAAATGCTAAACCTCGAAAATCTTGCAGATATTGGGAACGTGGATGGCAGTCCCGCAAGCGTTCCGTCCCAGATAAAAGAAACAAACAAGCTTTTGGTTGTTAGCTCGGTACGATATGATCCGCTTTTTGGACTTTCAAGCGCGGCATCTGATGTTGTATCGCTAAGAAACGAGACAAAACAGCTTGCATTTGGCAGATCTTCCGACGAGCTTCCTTGTCAGCCTACGAAGTCGAACGCCTCTTGGTATTCAACGAAGATACTGCAAGCTTGCGGGTCAAATGTAATGGAAATCATTGAAAAGACAACGACAGGAGTACTTTGTGTTTCTTACGGGGACTGCGAAAGTGCTCATTCAAAGGCCATGGACTACTGGACCAAGAACTTGACCGTCCAACAGGCAAAATCGGAGAGAGTCATTTTCGGATGCGGCGGATTTGAGAACGATCGGACTCTATCTGAGGCTCTCGCGAGATCCTTTTTCCAAGTTGCAGAAAGCGTTGCAATGCAGGACTCTGAATCAAGGGTCTGCATGCTCGCGGAATGCTCTCAGGGTTTGGGTTCTGAGGCGTTGCTTCGATTTGTTACGGGGCGGTTTGAGCCTAGAGCGAAACTGGACGCTGTGAGCTATTTCGACGGGTTGGAGGTATTGCTTTCATTCTACAAGGTGCAAAGAGACCTGCAGCTCACGATACTGACGACTTTGCCTCAGTTTTATGCGTCCAAGTTCGACTTCAAAACGATAAACGGAGCACGCGAGGCTCCCGCATCGCTCTCGCCACAGGGTTCAAGAGGAAAAATATTGGTCGTAACAGATGCGTCATCGAGTTACTTTACTTGAATAATAAAGTCAGTCCGAAAAACGCATTGTTGTAGAGCGCAAAGGCAAATATGCCTATTGCAAGAATCCAGGTCAGGGCGAAGAACAACTTTCTCTTGTTGGAAAGCGGAGACACGTTGTCCAGAGGTTCTAGGGCGGGAGCTCTCCCAGCGAATAGCAAGATCAATATCGCCATCAAGTAAAACCCGATTAGAACCATTATGATGACGCTGATGTATGTTAGCCACTTGTGTAACTTTGGACTCACCGCCGCATTTGATATGTGACCCCCATCAAGCTGCCAAGCAGGGAGCAGGTTGATGAATGTGAGCAGAAAACCGAAAGAATACGCAAAGTACAGAAGTGTGAACGTCGTTCCTGTTATAACATCACCCGAAGCGCCGGGCCTGAATAGGCCCAACAAAATGCTGGTGTAATAGTCAGATGTGCCTAATTGCGCAGCCGGAAACAGGTTGGCTGGTGCAAGTCTCGCGGTATTTACGGCGACAAATGAGACAATTATCGTTACAGCTAGACCCGCGACAGGACCGGAAATCCCGAGATCAAAAAGTGAGTCTCTGTTTACCGGCGGGTCTCTTGCGGTTATTACCGCTCCCATCGTCGGCCAGATTCCAGGAATACCCGGTATGAAGTAAGGCCACGATGAATCCATCTTATGATACCATGATGCAACCTTGTGACCCATCTCATGAATTGAAATGATTCCGAAGATTGCTGCGGTATAAATTGCTGCAATTGCAATCGCGTTTAATGTGCCAATGTGGGGATTGAGCGGGTCTGGAGATGTGAACGCTTTGATCAGCCCATCTGCCAATATCGTGGCTAGCGTTGCTGCTAGGAGGATGAGCGGCTTCTTACTTCGCCGAACGTTTTGTTGAGGTTTTCTTGAAACAATAAGCAAGTAACCGTTTTCCGATCTCCTTAGCACGCCAGCAAAGCCAATAACCTTCAGCTCTTGGATAAGAGAAACAAACTTTGACTTTAGATCCTGTTGGGATGGGTCAAGATAGAACTCCACTCCCGAGTCCTCGCGAACATACTCACCGGTAATAAGAAACCTTCCGTGGACGGCCTGAATTATCTGGTTCGGTTCTTGGCGTCCAAATTCAGCACTCGGTTCGGTCAAAGAGTCCACCCAAACAGTGCAAGAAGTAACATATGGACATTTATGTGAATGTAACTAACTCCTTTTATTCCCGAAAAAACATCTTCGGGATGGCAAAGGCACACTTGGGGGTTTAGCTCAGTCACATTGCAAAACGTATTCTTGAGACGCGTTGGCAAGTACGGCATCAGAAAGACACTCTTGGAAGACCTTCCCTCTGTAATATCCATCAATTGGGCGGCCCTTCCAGAGCACTATGCGGATTCCTTTTTTGATGAACGCCTTCGCGAAGCGCCAGAAGCGTTCTTGGTAGCCGAAGACGAATCTGGCAATATAATCGGTTACATTATGAGCAGAATTGAGTACGGTTTTTCCCACACCAAACGCTATGGCTTAGCTAGGAAAGGTCACGTAGTTTCAGTCGCCGTCTTGGAAGGACATAGACGCTTTGGAGTTGGGCGCGCATTATGCGAGGAAGGGTTGAGAGGCATGAAGGAGAGAGGCTGCACTGAAGCGTATCTCGAAGTCAGAGTTTCAAACAACGAAGCGGTAGATCTTTACAAGAAGCTTGGCTTCCAAGTGGTCACAACTCACCATTCCTATTATAGGGATGGAGAATCTGCTTACTTGATGAGCAAAGCGCTCTAAGAACCTGCGGACCGCGCAACTAGTTGTTCAAAGGCAGTTCGAGCTTTCTTAAGTTTGCGAAGATGTGTGAACAAGTTCGCTTTACGCCGGGCAAACTAAGGAAGATACAGATAGTCGCCGATTATTTTCAGAGTCTTGAATCGGAAGAGGATCTAGCAATAGCTGCTTCATTTCTTTCAGGCAAGATTTTCGCGCCAGGATCTGAATCCCAAG
>DAHVAI010000348.1 GCA_027314685.1 Nitrososphaerota archaeon
GTTGGCTTGGTTTTGTGCTGACGGCGAAAGCCTCGAAATTACAGAACCGGAGCTCGGCCACTCAAAGTAATCAATTGGCGCGGGGGAGGTAAAGATTGCCCTCGCAACGTTCTGTGGGTATTTTGCCATGTAATTGGCAACAAGCGAGCCTCCCAATGACGATCCCAAAAGAATTACTTGGCTTGCTCCGATTTTTTCTCTTATAGCTTCCAAATTCGCAACATGTAGAACTGTACTTCTGAATTATCTGCGACATCTTCTTCACCAGGTCCTCCCCCAGAAAGGATTGTAGGAAATTGCTGGAATAGTAAACGCCAGCCGAGCCCTACTGCTCCTAGATAGCAAGACACCCTCCTCACAGAGGTTCGCCCAGCTACTTCACAGGAGATCAGTTTCGGCCCTTGGCAGGGGCCAACCCTAGCACGATAAATCGCACGAGAGCATCAGCCCAGCCAAAGAATTTTCCCGTTCCTTTTTCTCTTGCTACCATTGAAAATTGTTCAGTTCCAGCAAAGGTGTCAAATTTGTAATTACCGGTGCTATTCTTGAAACATAGCCAAACAGTTTTGCAGTTGTTACACCATTCTGCTAGATGGAATGGGTCATCCGCGACCTCATAGTTATGATTCCGAAGCCATTGAATGACTTTGGCGACGCTCTCTTTGTTATAGGTTTTGAGGCACAGCTCGACCCAATCTACAGAGCTGGGTATGTCGATCCTAATCTAGGAATAGCAGAAGAAGGCGACGTTCAGGATCTTCGAAATCCCATTACCGTCACGAATCAGGAGATGTTCAAGTCCAAAGACCATTGTTTACTGAATCCCACCTTTTGGTGAGGCATCGTTGTTGGTCGGCGGTGTTGACGCAGACATAGTGATTGATGGAACTCTTATTGATATCAAAACGACCAAGAACTTTGAATTCAATCGGGACTTTTTCAACCAACTCATAGGCTACTATGTTCTTTCAAAGATTGGTGGTCTTGAAGGGCTGGCGGATAATGATATCAAGTCGCTTGGTATTTATTACTCAAGATTTGCAACTACATACCGGTTCGACAGTGAGTGTATTGAAAAGAGTCAGGACTTTCCTGCATTCGTTGACTGGTTCACCGAAAAAGCAAAAGATGTTGGCTACAATCAGGTTTGATCAGGAATTTCAAGACTACTCATCAACGCGCTTCGAAAGAATGACGGACTCGGGCGGCAGACACTATCTGAAAATTCCTGCTAATCTTTGGACATTGTCACTGCATTATGGCCTGATCTACCTAAGGTTGATCCCGCCCGCTCTACGCTCATTGCACTCCGCAGTTTCTCACCGACTCGACTCGGATGCCGCCCTTCGCTCCGAAAGGAAGATGCATTGATGGCAAAAGCAAAATGATCAATTGGTGACAGGTTTGGTTACATGGAACTCAGGTTCCCCAGAACATCTTGTACGGAAGCGAATTCGATCCATATGGGAAGTACGTGCCAAGGAGTGGCTTTTGGGTCAGTCCAGTCCTTGTATTGTCTGTCGAACTTGAACCGATACCCTCCTGATTAAATTTCCGGACAGTCTGTCACCTTGAATACGGATTTGAATCCGATCCCCAAATATCCAAGAGTTCCCCTTTCGGGTTTTTTGGACGGACTGATACCGCACAACGCACGAACATTATCTGCACTGAATGGGCGGCCATTATGATCAATCCTAACACGATTTCGATCGAGAGAAATTTTCAAAACTCCTTTCTTATCGAGTCCCATTCCCGAATCCTCAGCGTTTTGAATGAACTCTAACAAGAATCCAGAACTCCTCGTAAAAACAACCTGTGAAATAAGCCTCAATGCGCTAACATAATCCTTCCAGATACGTGTTCCTTTAGAAGCCTCGATGTCTCTGCGAATTTCGTCGATGACAACTCGAGGAGCCGCTTCAGTCGTTACTTCAGAAACAGTCACTTTCTTCCAACCGATTAATTGGCCATCAAACAGTTGATTATAAAGTTACACGCGGCTCGATATTTGGTGGGAACATTGCTCATAAAACCGGTAGGGCTTCAGCCGAGAGCTAATCCCCCGCCCTAGTTCTCAGATAGACTGAATAAGAGAAACAGCTTCTTCAGAAGTCGAAGCGCATCAAGACGGAGGACAGTTGTTTTTAGAGCGTGATCTAAGGCCCGAACCCGCTAAGGGTTCGGTACCACCGGGCCCGCTCATTTCATTCATTCCTCCAAAAAAGGTTTCTGCCCGAGCTCTAGGAGTTGCCGACTTGACCCAAAGACGAATACTCAATCAGTCTTTCAGAGGATTTTTCTGAACTGCTTAAACGTAACAATCTACGATAAACGACGTAAGAAACATTTGCAAAGACTAATGAGGATGAGACTATCCACCTATCTTTTCAAGGTAAACAATTTGTTGTTTCGCCACTAGCCGTCACGCTCTTGATCGCCTTGCTTGTTGCAACTTCATTCACACCCTTTGACAGAACTTATGCGCTGACTCAGTCCACGCTCACTGTTACGAGCCAGGACACATCTGCTCAAGCTTTCACGGGGATGTATACGGTATTGTTCGATACCTCTTATAACGTATTGCAGACTTCATTCACAACTGCAAGCTTCAAACTCAGCAACGGACAGGCCTATCTGATACAGGTTGATGATTACGGCAGCTGTTTCTTTAGTCATTGGTCCGACACAGGAAGCTCGATTAATCCTCGCAGCATAACAATCAACGCCAACACGAGTATCTCAGCTGTGTACAATTGCGGAGGTACAGGTTCTTCTGGAGTGCAGATGAATTCCATTGATCAAAATGGAAATGCGATATCTGGTTACTACGTCGTTCTATATGATTCTAGCGGGACCGCGATTGCAACTGGTTTTACACCAATGATGTTCCAGACGCAAACTGGGACTACTTACAATTTAGGCGCGGGTAACTACGGCAGCTGCATTTTCAGCAAGTGGTCGGATGGGGTTACCCTTAATCCCAGAACTTTTACAGCTTCGAACACCGTGATCAACATCACTGCAGATTATAATTGTGGGACATCTACGACAACATCCACAACCACTACAGCATCTGGTGGAACGTTTCTGATGATCAACAGTCAGGGGAGTGGAGGAGGAACCATAAAGGGGATGTATGCAATATTGCAACAGAATGGAGCTGTTATTGCTACGGGGTTCACTCCAGTTCAATTTTCTGTGACAAATGATCAGACTTACTCTGTTGAAGTTCAAAATTACGGGACTAACTATTTCCAGTACTGGGCTGACACTGGTTCTGTAAACGCGCTGCAGACAGTCACTCCAAGCT